>JAUQXD010000079.1 GCA_030834835.1 Thermoflexales bacterium
CGAGACCGACATCAACGCCCGTATCTCGCAGTACAACACTGACAATGCCAAAGACGGCCTCATCGTGATGCGCCTGTCCGACGAGGTCGCTCCTGAGCGGGATGCCAACTACGAAAACATCCTGGTCTTCTTCAATGCCAACAAGATCGCGCAGAGCATCACCATCGATGGCGCGAACGGCTTCAGCCTGCATCCATTTCACACTAATGGCGTCGATGATGATTCGGTGGTGCAAACGGCCACGTTCAACGACAGCAACGATACCTTCACGATCCCGGCGCGCACCACCGTTGTCTTCGTCTCCAATCAGGCCATGACCCCGGCGTTGCCGGCCAGCACGCTGGATTGGGTGGGCAAGCTGTGGCCGCGCGGCGGCTTCGCCAACCGGATTGATCAGGGTGCAGCCACATCTGACTTCAACATCTATGTGCGCGTCTATGAGGCCGGCTGGACCGAGGGGACCGGGGGCAATGCCAATATTTCCTGCGCGCTGCACTGGGGTAAGTATGGCGGCACATGGACGGATGTGCCCATGACGTGGGATGCTCAGTATAGCAACGATGATGAGTACCGGGCCACTCTCACTCAAAGCACGCTGAATGCATTGTCTTCTGGCACTTATGGCTTCACCGCTTACTGTCAGAAGACCGGTGAAGACAAGAAATGGAAAGTCGATCAATATAACATCGACAGCGCGCTCGATGACGATCAGGGCGACGGCCTGCTCACAATCGTGCCGTCCGCCGATCCCAAGCCCGCACCGTCGGGCGGCGTCTTCGTCCATCTCTTTGAGTGGAAGTGGGCCGACATCGAAAAGGAATGCAGTTACCTGGCACAGAAGGGCTACAGCGCCGTGCAGGTCTCGCCGCCCAACGAACACGTAGTCCCCACCGCCAACCAGGGCGGGAATACCGCCGCGCAGTTTCCCTGGTGGGTGCGTTATCAGCCGGTCACACACGCCACTGGCACGTTCATCAGTCGCAGCGGCACATGGGCCGAATTCCAGAGCATGGTCAATACGTGCAACAGTCTGGGTGTCGCCATTTACGTGGACGCGGTGATCAATCACATGGCTGACATTGAGGTCGGGTCGCCACCTACCGGCACATCCGGTACTGTGTACGATGCCAACCCGGCTGCTGGCCGCACTTACGGCACTCAGTACCAGGCGGGTGACTTCCACACCGATTGCATCATTTCTGATTACGGTGATCGCACCCAGGTGCAGGCCTGCAAGCTCAGCGGCCTGCCCGATTTGAATACGGGCAAGAGCGACGTGCAAACTGAACTGCGCAGCTACCTGCAAGCCCTGATCAACGCCGGCGTCAAAGGCTTTCGCCTCGACGGTGCCAAGCATATGTCGGCTCAAGATATCGCCGCGATCCTCAATGGCCTGACGGGCGACTTCTACGTCTTCCAGGAAGTGATCGATCAAAGCAGCAGCGAACGCGTTCGAGACTGGGAATACACCCCCAACGGCGATGTCACCGAGTTCGCCTACGCCTTCGCGCTGGGCGACGCCTTCGACGATGCCTGCGGCGGCAGCCTGAGCGATTTACAGACTCGATTCTCAGCCAGTGACATGCTGCTTTCGCAATTCGCGCAGGTCTTTGCCGACAACCACGATAATCAGCGCGGGCACGGCGTAGGCGCGGGCTGCGTGGTCGATCATCGTGACGGGCAAGAGCACGTGCTGGCCAATATCTTCGCGCTGGCTTATCCCTATGGCTATCCCTCCGTCATGTCCAGTTTCTACTGGCAAAACGATTCGACGAATAACACGAATGATAGTTATGGCCCGCCGGGTACCAATAACGGCGGAAATACCTGGGGCATAGGGTTAGGTGCAACAACCCGATCGGTTTACGGCGCGACTCAGGTCGCCGATGATGTCCCGGCCAATTGCTCGGCCACGTTCGAGAATGGCAAATGGGTCTGCGAGCATCGTCGCACGTCAACTGCCAACATGGTGCGCTTCCGCCAGGTGACGGCGGGCGAGACTGTGACAGACTGGCAAAATGTGAGCGCCGACCACATCGCGTTCGGGCTGGGCGACAAGGGTTTCGTCGCGATCAATCGCACCGGCAGCAATGCCACGACCACCTACAACACGAGTTTGCCTGAAGGCGTCTACTGCGACATCACGAAGTACGACTTCATCACGGCCACCGGCCAGTGTGTCTATCCGGGCACCACGACCGACGCGCCGATCGGCGATCTGATTACCGTCGAAGCCGGCGGACAAATCGTGGGCAAAACGCTCAACAGCATGGACGCATTTGCCATCCACATCGCCGCACGCCTGAACACCGATTACGGCACACTGGGCAACAGTTACGGCGTTGTCTGGCACAGTGCGATCGCCAGTAACCCGACTCTGGGCCTCGCGTGGCGAAGCGACGACGGCGTAACGCGCGGTGCATGGGGTCCCACTCAGGGTGTGCTGAACCTGACGGTCAACGGCGCGAATGGCCATGTCACGGCGTGGTTCGACTGGAATCAAGACGGCGACTTCGCCGATAGCGGCGAACAGGTCTTTGCCAATGAACCCGTCAATGCCGGTCAAACGGCCGCGAAGACCTTCGACCGTGGCATATGGAACTATGCTCAACCGCTCAATGCGCGCTTCCGCGTCTACCCGGCCGCGCAGACGCGGCCAGCTGCGATCGATGCCGCGCCACAACCGAACGGCGGCGCAGTAGGCGGCGAGGCGGAAGATTACAGCTGGACTTTCGATCCGCTGGCCGTGACATTGGCCAACTTTAGCGCCGTGCAGGCCAGCGACTCTGTCCTGTTGGCCTGGGAAACCATCAGCGAGCTAGACAACCTCGGGTTCAATGTGTATCGCGGGACTTCATCATTCGGGCCGCTTGAAAAGTTGAACGAATGGCTGATCCCCTCGCAGTCGCCGGGCGGCTCGATCGGTTTTATCTACACCTGGCATGATCGCTCTGCGCTGGTAGCGGGGACACCCTACTTCTACTGGATTGAAGATGTTGACGTTCACAGCGTGGCGACGCGGCACGGGCCGGTCAGCGTGGACTACACCGCGCCGTCGGCCACAACCTTGAACGAACTTCAGGCCCGATCGTCCCGATCTGAGCCGGTGTTGGCGACGCTGCTAGCCTGTCTGGTTTGCTTCAGCGGTGCGCTGCTGATCTATCGGCGGCGTAGTCGGCAAGGTCACTGAAGCCGATGGTATAATCGCCGCATGGTTGAACTGAACGACTTCGAGCAATGGGTGGATGAAGCAATTGCCAGTCTGCCCGCATATTTTCGCGAGCGCATGGACAACGTGGCGATTGCGGTGGAAGACTGGGCCGATCGCGAAACGCTGCGCGTGGCGGGCAT
This sequence comes from Thermoflexales bacterium, assembly GCA_030834835.1. Taxonomy (GTDB): domain Bacteria; phylum Chloroflexota; class Anaerolineae; order Fen-1058; family Fen-1058; genus JAGOBP01. The sequence continues at coordinate 3,352 of JAUQXD010000079.1, forward strand.
CCGCCGGCCGGAAGAACTGCTGGGCTTCTATCACGGCATTCCGCTCACCAAACGGACTTCTGGTTATATGCTGGTCACACCGGA
>JAUQXD010000816.1 GCA_030834835.1 Thermoflexales bacterium
ATTGATACCGCCGGTGGCCGTGCCCGTGATCACGTTGGTGCTGTCCCAGACTTCGGCCGTATAATTGCTGCCGATAGGCGCGGCCACTTTGTAATAGCCGGTATCGCCGGACGTGTAGCCCTCATTCACGGCATTATCTTCCGTAGCATACACGCCCACGATGGTGCTGCCGTTCCGCACGATCACGGGCGCGCCAGGTGCGAACGTTCCGCCCGACTGATAGGCGTGGCCGCTGATCCAGCCGCCATTCGAAGTGGTATTGTAAGCGGTGGGTGACAACGTCCCATCGCCCACGTTGGTGGTGCCGGTGCGGAAGCGCACGCGCAGCTTCACATCGGTCAGCCCGGCGTGATTAGTGACCTCTTTCAGGTAGATCCAGCCCGACCACGCCGTCACGCCGCTAATGGCAGGCAGGCCGCCGTACGTATTGGTGATGACTGTCCAGCTATTGGTCTGCCAGTTCCACATGCAGCCGCGATTGATGTTGCTATCGGTGGCGCTGTAGTGATAGGCTTTGATGAAATAACTCAGGCCGGCATCCAGTCCGGTCGTCGTGACGTGAATCGCGTACGGCGTGCCGGTGGCACAATCATCTAGCGTGGTGTCCGCGGGCAAAGCCGTGGGCGCGACATCGATCGAGACCGCCACGGCCTGTGGCGTCGCCAACGGCGCGGCGACTACGCTCCGCTGGAAGGCGGTCAACAGCCCCAGCAGGGCCACGACCATTAACAAACTAAACAAAACTGCAACTGCTAAACGTTTCATCGATAGACCTCGCTTTGAAATGAGGGCCGTGGAATTTCGACAATTCCATCAGCCTTTGGGTTTGTAGGTGTCATCCCGAGGAGCGCTTTTTGCGACGAGGGATCTCTGGCCCGACCAACCACGCCGCCTGCCGCGCGAGAGATTCCTCGCGCTGCTCGGAATGACACTGCACAAGATGCTTTAGTTTCCAATCACGGGCAGATACACGCCGTAGATGTGAATCGTCGTTGGCGCGTTCACGGTGGCTGGAGTGTGCGCATCAACCGCCCACTGCGCCGCATTATCGATCGTCGCCGCGCCGACGGGCAGTTGCCCCAGATCGTTCACGCGCGCGACATACCGCATCGATCGGCCTTCACCGCCCGGCAGAGCGCCGCTCCACGTCAGCGTCGGCGTGAAGTCCAGCCCGTCACTCAGCGTGAAGTAGCGCGCATCGAGCGTGGGCGTCAGCCACATAGTCGCGCTCAAGCCGCCGCTGTTGGTCAGCGCAAACGTAAAAGTGATCAGTTCACCCGGCGTCATCACGGAAGTACTGGCACTGAAACTCGCGCTCACCTTTGAGGGCAGGGCGGTCACCGCGACATTGGGTGCGACGAGTTGACGCACCTGCCCGTCACCGCTGAGGTCAGCCACATTCGTGATCGATCCACTAAACGTGATCGCAGTCCGCGCCGTGATCGTAAACGTGCGCGCGCTCTGCCCGCCGATTGAGCCGCTACCCGACAACGTAGAGCCGTTTTGCGTCAGGCCGGGCGCGCTAACCAGCGTCAATGCGGTGTGCAACGTATCAGTGAGCATGAAGTTCGTGGTGACATCGCCGCTGTTGGAGACGATCAACGTGTAGGTCAACAACTGGCCGGCCGTGATCGTGGTGGTGTTGACCCACTTGGCCGAGCCGCTGAAGTCCGCGGGCAGCACCGCGCCAAAGTCCAATCCAATCAACACCGGATCGTGATCGGAGGCGCGATAGGGCGTGGGCGAGTACATGTCTGGCGGATTGAATTCCGTGTTGTAGTCGATGACGCTCGGCTCATCGGCGTTGATGTGCCAGTAGGTCACACCCGTGATGTGCGGGTCGAGGCTGCTCGTCGTCAACGCGTGATCGAGATAGCCTGCCTGTCCATCAAACACATATGAATAGCGTACCGCCGCTGGCACGTGCAGGGCCTGATTCACCAGACCGCCGGCGACCAGTGCGTTGATCGGGTCTTCCACGCCATACGCGTTCAAGTCGCCGATCACGATCACGTCGGGATCGGTCGCCTGCAACGTGGCGATGAAGTCCAGCAGGCCGTTGGCCTGCGCCGTACGCTTCACGTTCCAGCAGCCCTGCCCGAAGTCCAGATCAACGCCGCTGGACGGACAGCTGCCCTTCGACTTGAAGTGATTGACGATGACAAAGAACTCCTGGCCGTTGGACGTTCGGAAGCGCTGAGCCAGCGGCGGCCGATCGAACAGCGGGTTGTAATCGGGATTTGTCGTCACTTGATGGTTAAGCGCTGCGCCCACCGCCGTCACCCGCGCCGGTTGATAGATCATCGCCACTTTGATGGCGTCGCCGCCGGGAGCGGGTTCACTTACAAAGGCATACGTGCCCGCGCCCGCCGCCGCGTTGAGACCGTTGACCAGGTCTTGAATCGCACTGAGTGAGCCCGCCCCGTCGTTCTCGATCTCCATCAGGCCGACGACGTCAGCATTCAAAGCGATTATGGCGGGGATGATCTTGTCGCGCTGGCGTACGAACTCGGCCAGGGTATCCGCCCCGCGCGAGGTGGGGAAGCCGCCGCCTGCGCCATCGCCATTGAAGTAGTTGAGCACGTTGAAACTCGCTACGCGGATCGAGCCGCCGACGGGTTCGGGTGCTGCCGATCGGGTGTTGACGCGCGTAACGGTCACCGGACCAATCGGCTGTAAACGATAGTGCCGAATGGCCGTGTTGCTGTTGATCGCGCCGTAATCGATCACACCGGTCAGGTTCGTGATCACATCGCCCGCGCGCAGCGTGTTATCCACGCCGATGTAGGGCACGGGGCTGGGGTTCTGCGCAGTCGAGCCGTCGTCCAACACCAGCATCCGGCGCGCGTTCAGTTCGACCGTGTCGCCAAAGCCGTTGCCGTTAGTGGGGTTGTACATGCGCCCATCGGCCGACAGCGTGACCTGCCCGTAGCGGCCCTGGAAGAAGTTCTGATCGACGGTGAGCGTTTCAGGAATGGTGACGAACATCCCTTCGTAATGTTCTTGATCGTTGGTGGCAGCGACGGGGAGATCGAGTACGATGGGCGCGAGCGGCTGACCGCTGCTGCAGAGCGTGAGCGCCGTGTTGTTGAGGGTGGTCAGATTGTTCGTTTCCGCCACTGTGCCAGTCACACGCACCGCATCGCCCACGTTGACATCAAGGCCGCCGGGCGTGGACACAAATACGCCATCCGATGTGACGGCGCTGCCATCGCCAACCGGGTCCTGCACAAAGATGCCGTTGAGTCTGGCCGTCGTTTGAAAGTCGCCGACGACCACACCCTCGATCGTGACGGACTGCCCGACCAGCGGGCTGCTGAGGCCGCTGCCCTGCACCGTATAGATGGGCGTGAACGCGCC
>JAUQXD010000817.1 GCA_030834835.1 Thermoflexales bacterium
GATTGCTTTGATTTGTTGTACAATGCCCGTGAGATTGGTGACCATCATGGATCGCACGCTCATTTCGGTAGAACATTACGGCGACCTGGCCGAACACCTGGCAGTGGCCCGGCAGTATGCCGTGGGGCTGGAATTGCAGGAGTTTTCCGATCCCAATGTGCTGGACGACGACTGGCGCAGCCTGCTCGATCAATACGAGCAGGCCCTGGACGGATTCACCGGACTGCGCTCGATGCACGGGGCCTAGATCGATCTGGTCAGCGGCAGCCCGGACTTGCGACTGGTCACGCTGACGCGCGAGCGCTATCTGCACAATCTGGACATCGGCCGCGAACTGGGCGTGAAGTACATTGATTTTCACGCCAATTATTTACCGCTGGTGGATCATCCCAGTTACCTGCCCGGCTGGGTGGAGCGGCAGGTGGCTTTCTGGGCGCCGATGGCCGAGCAGGCCGAGCAGTACGGCATTACGCTGCTGCTGGAAAATATGTGGGAGCCTGATCCGGCCATCATCGTGCGGATTCTGGAGCGGGTGGAGTCGCCGTATTTGAAAGCGTGTCTGGATGTGGGTCACGCGGTGCTGTATTCGCACCTGCCGCTGCGCGAGTGGGTGCGGCAGCTGGGCGATAACCTGATTTACACCCACCTGCACAACAATCACGGCACCACCGATGAGCATCTGGCCTTTGGCGATGGCGTGATCGATTTCCCCGACGTGCTGAACCTGCTGCGATCGATGCCCCGGCCGCCGTTGTTCAGTCTTGAACTGCCCAATCTTGAATTGATCAAAGACAGCCTGCCGTATCTGCAACTGGCGAGTTAAGACCAGCCTGGACAAAAGAAAACAGCGCGATCTCCACCGAGATCGCGCTGTTCGATCACAGGGTCAGTCGGCGCGCACCCGGCCAAAGGCCCGCCGGACAGCAGTGGTTAAGAGATAGGCCATGATCAGGCAGCGCAGCATGAGCGGCAGCAGCACGCCCGACAGTGAAGTCGCGCCGGGCAGACTGGTTGCCCCGACGATCAGACCGAAGCCCGTCAGCGCAACCCCCAGCCACCACGCCCACGGGCGCAACGTCCAGAAGCCATACGCCACCAGCAAGTTCAAAGCCGCATCGAAGAAGGTGAAGAAAAATCGGAGATTGGCGTCGGGTGTACCGACGGCAGCCAGGCTGGCGGCTGCGATCAGTCCCAGCCCGCCAAAAATCAGGGCGGCCACCGCGAGCAATTTGATGCCGGACAAATAGGTGAATTTCAAGGTGCGCTCTTAACAAAATGCGAGGCCAGTTGTCGCTGGCCTCGTAGTCATTCATTTCGTTTTGCGCACTTTGCGCACCAGGCCCTTGGGCCAATCGACCACCTTGCGAGTCGGTTTGGCTTCCACCATGTGCCTGGTGGCGCGCTCGATTTCGCCGGAATCGTAGCCTTCGGTTTGAGCCGCCAGGGCATCCAGCGCGGCGCGCTCCTCCGGCGTGAGAACGCGGCCGGCCTGCACATCCAGCTCGACCATTGCCAGCAGCAAGGCACGTTCATCGGGCGGCAACTTCGGGGCGTTTTCCAACAGCCACTGAGCTTTACCAGCGACAAATAACGAGTCTTTCTTGGTCATGCCCTCGAATCCTTTCCGCGCGAATAGCGCTGATTGGATTATACGCTAAGTTGGTGACAGGTCAATTGGCTACCGGGTAGATTGGTCAACTGGTAAATTGGTCGATTGGTAAACTGGTGACTGGTCGATCAGTCAACTGACAGATGGAAGACTGGATCAGCCGCGTTTGCGTCGCGGCGGCCACGGCACGAACGCGCTGGTGGTTTCCATGTATTCTTTGTAACCCGGTTTGGTCTTAGCCAATGTTTTTTCCAGCAGGCCCACGCCGGAAACTTTGATCAAGAACAGTGTCATGATGATGGGGCTGAGGATTGTCCACCAGCCGCCCGCACCGAGCGCGATGGCGTAATATCCCCACCACTGCGCGCTATCGCCAAAGTAGTTGGGATGCCGCGTCAGCGCCCACAGGCCGGTGTTGAGCAGCTTACCCTTGTTGGCCGGATTGGCTTTGAAGGCGGCCAGCTGTGCGTCGCCCATCGCCTCGAAGTAGAAGCCGACGATCCAGATGACGGCGCCGATGACATCAAAGGCGGTCAGCGTGTCGGGCGTGGCGGTGACTTGCGCCAGCAGGAGCGGCATACCGATGATGAAACTCAGCGTGCCCTGCAGCAAGAAGACCTGGAAGAAGCTCACCCACCAGTAACGCTCCGGCCCGTACTTGCGGCGGAACTCCTGATAGCGGAAATCTTCCGGCTTGCCGTGATTGCGCCGGTAGATGTAGAAGCCCAGGCGCAAGCCCCAGATGGTGACCAGCGTCGCCAGCAGCAATTTGCGCGGCAGGTAGCCATCGGGCGTCAACAAGAAATAGATCCACACCTGCAAGACAAAGCTGGGTCCCCAGAAAATATCGACGATGCTGGCGTTCTTGATGCGCACGCTGTACAGCCAGAGCAGCGCCATAAAGGCAATGAGGATGCCATAGTTGGTGAGAAACAGTTGAAGCATGGAACTCCTGGTAAATTGGTAGATTGGTAATCGGCAAATTCGTCAATTGGTTGACTGGTAACTGGTTGACCAATTACCAATTGACCGGTTACCGATCACGCCTCACGCCCCAGCAGAGCCGTCTGCATCTCGACTGGAAAGGTGACCACCCGCCCGGCGCGATCGATCAACATGAGTTGTACCTCACCTGTGACCAACCGTCGAGCCGACTCAGCCTCGATGATTTCGTAGCCGAAGGTCAGCGCGCGGCTGCGCAGTGATTCGACCCAGGTACGCACGGTGACGCGTTCGCCATAATGGGCGGGCGCGTAGTAGCGCACGTGAACGTCGGTGACGGCCAGAGCGTGACCGTGCTTTTCCACTTCGGCGTAGTTCACACCGCGCCGGCGCATGTAGTCCGATCGGCCTTCTTCCATCCAGCGGATGTAGTTGCTGTGATGAACGATGCCCATTTGATCGGTCTCATAGTAGCGGACGTAAAACGTGGTTTCGGTGATGAGTCGATCGGTCGATTGGTCAGCCGGCATCGGTTGAGTTCCTCATTGGCTGGAGTATGGTGCAACGTAAGAGATTATACCTGAGGGTTCAGTTGAAGGCTGGGGAATGAACGAGGCGGCTAAAAGCGCACTATGGTGATAATGCGCCGACGACGAGGAACGCGGCACCGATGATCTTCTGCAGCGTGATGGGATCTTGCGGCGACTCAAGCAGCCCGAAGTGACTGACGATCATCGCCATAATGATCTGGCCGACGATTTGCAGCAGGAACGACTTGCCCGCGCCCAATTTGGGCAGCAATAAGATCGTGCCCGGCACCATCAGCGCGCTCATGACGCCGGTGAGAAACAACAGGGGCGGAAGATTCTTGAGTTTTTGAACAGCCCTGAAGTCGCCGAACACGCCCAGCATCACCAGCACGGCCAACAGGCTGATCCACAGCGGGCCGAGATCGCCGAGGGCATACATCACGCGCAGGAGTCCGTTGATCAGATAGGTCGCGCCGTCTTGCAGGGCCTGCCACGATCGTCCACGTTCAGCATTCCTTGCGTTACGCGACCTTATCGGATGATGCTCGATTCGAGCAGATGCACATCGAAAGCCGGCGCGGTGAAAGACAGCGAGCGTGGCGGCGTGAAGGGCGTGCCCGTCGTGCGGCCCTGAATCCGCAGCGTGTATGCCCCCGGGTCGGCCAGCGGCAATTGGTCGTAGCGCACGGACAGATTCGCCTGATCCGCCGGCAGCCCGCCCTGCGTCGGCGCGCGGCCCGGCCACACAACGCCCAATGCGCCTGATACACATGCGCGCCCGGATACTTCGCCGCGAGGTCGGCGTCGATCACGGCGAAGGCGATCGGGTCGGGATAGGTCAGTGTTTTGGTCTCGCAACCCACGAATATCTTCCAGCCGGGGTTGTTCTGGCAGGCGCTGTCCGTCACCGTGCCGCCCACATACTGGCACTCGTGTTCATATTTCGGCACGTCGTACTTCACGACAGCCGGATGAACTTGAATGCTGGCGGACACGTCGACGCCGCGTTTGTCGGGATCCTGTCCCACGACCAGCGGATAGGCGGGCGCGATCTTGTTGGCGCTGATGGTGGGTGGTTGCTGTGATACGCGGAGATTGAGCGGGCATTCGCCGCTTTCGGGCGTGGGCGTGAGGCCGGGCGGTGAGGGTGGCGGCGTTGGCGTGCCATACAGGATGCTGCAAATAGGCCAGGTCAAGAAGGGGCAGTTGGCGGGCAGCGGCGGTTGAATGACGCCGACCATGTT
>JAUQXD010000818.1 GCA_030834835.1 Thermoflexales bacterium
TGCACTTCGGCGTCGATGAAGTCCACGCCCTGTTCGCGCGCCACCGACACGCGATGATGGCCGTCCAGCACAAAATACGCATCGCCCACTTTGTACAACCGCACCGGCGGCAGATCGATGTCCTGATAGTAGGCGCGCGCGATGCTCTTCCAACGATTGGCCGTGCGATCCTGCGCGGGCATAAACACTTCGTCGAAGTCGCGATAGCGATCGACGCTGCCGACGATCTGCGCCACCGGCACCTGCTTCATACCGCGATAGATGGGGCCACCCAGTTGCAGCGCGTCTTTCACCTGCTGGTACGATAGCAGTTGATTGGAACGCCCGGCGAACTTCGCCAGCACATCGCGCCACCACACGCCCCGCCGCACGCGGCCGTAATCTTCTTCCGCGCGTTTGACATCAAAGCCCACGACCATACTCCAACTCGATCAGTTGATACGGGTAGACGTTCACCACGCGCGTCGCGCCCACCTGCGTCGAGGGCGCTGCGCCGGTGTAGACATGCTTATGCCCGTGCAGTAATAACTTTGGCTTAAAACGATGCATCAAAGTATTGAACGCCTGAAAACCGATGTGCGCCGGATCGGGGCCGTCATTGATGCCAAACGGCGGCGAATGCGTCACCAGAATATCCAGATAGCGGCCATACCGCGCCCGATTGCGAATGAGCTTCATGGTCAGCTGCATGGCGCGGCGATTCATCTGCTCCTGTGTGAATTGATGATTACTGCCCGGATCATATCGAATAGAGCCTTCCAGCCCGGCCAGCAGCAAGCCCTGTGGCGTCCTGATCGATTGCATATCCAGCGATTCGGCCCCGCGTGGCGCGAGGTAGCGGCGGCCGGTTTCGGTATACTCAAAATCCTGATCGTGATTACCGTGCACAAAATACATCGGCTTGTTCAACAGCGTCACGATGTAGTCCAGATAACCGTAGGGCAGATCGCCGCAGCTGATGATCAGATCGACGTCACCGAAGCGCCGCACCACATTCGGACTGTGCAGCGAATCGACCACTTGATCGGTGATGGCGAGAATCTTGATCATGTCAGTCGGTGATCGGTCAACTGGTAACTGCTCAACGGGTCAATTGGTGATTGGGCACTGCCCATTGTGCATTGAGCACTGTGAATTGTGCACTGCTCATTGATCCCACTGCCGGCCATAGTTTACTTTCAATTTGTCGAGCACGGCCTGTTCCAGGTCGATCTCACACAGCGACGCCAGTTGCAGCAAATACAGCGCCACGTCGGCCAACTCGGAGGCCAGCTCAGGCCGATCGGACGTTTGCTCACCCCATTGGAAGTGTTCCAGCACTTCGGCGGCCTCAATCGCCAGCGACGTTGCGATGTTGCGCGGCGTCTGGGGGCGCGGCGAATCGGCTTCGTACCAGCCTTTGGCCGCCACAAAGCGGTGCATCTCGTCAGATAGTTGTCGAATATCCATAGGCCTAAAATAAAACCAGCCCTCTGACCGCGATCTGGAGAGGACTGGTGATCAATCGGGTAACGAACGGACGCGCGCCTATCCAGACGTGAACAACAGCCTTGCAGGGAACGGGTTGGGCGCTAACATGACGGCATTATAACTGGCTGACATACCCTTGTCAATTGCAAATGAGGATGATATAATCGCGGTCGTTCGGGCGATTAGCTCAGCTGGTTAGAGCACACGGTTCACATCCGTGGGGTCGTAGGTTCAAGTCCTATATCGCCCACTAGAGACATCCCATAAGGTGATGTCTCTTTTGTTTATGCCCTGCCCCGGGCCGCGCCCCCGCCGCTTCAGATCATCCTGACGGGTGGTGTATAATGGTCGAGTCGAAACTGCATGATTAGTCTTCATTAGAAGCCGAACTCATCGGCCACTTTTCTGCCCTGAGGAGTTGCGCCCGAGATGCGAGCCGCGTCATCTCGTTCATCACAAATCGATTGGCTGCTCAGCGCTCTGCGATGGCTGTTGCTGCTAAGCGTCCTGGGCATTGTCCTGCTCAACCCACCCCTCAACACCGAACCGACTGCCGCGTGGTCACAAAGCGCGCTGGTGCTGTTGCTGATTGCGGCCGGCTACAACTTTGTGACGATGCTGCTGCTTATCTTCGACACCGGCGTGCGGCTGCTGGCCGCAGTCAGCCTGGCCGTCGATGCGCTGCTGGCCGTTGCGTTGTTGTTCGTCTCGGGCGGCGCGGCCAGTCCATTGTTGTACTTCGCGCTCTTTCCCATTCTCACGGCGGCGCTGCGCTTTAACTGGGCGATCGATCTACTGATGACCGTGGCGCTGGGGGGGGCGTATTTCTTGATGGGCGGCGCATGGCCGAATGTGATGATGCTGGCGATGGCCGGGGTGGTGGGCGGCGCGCTGGGCGGCCGCACTCGCAAACTGGCGCTCGACGCCAAACGGGCCGAAGAAGAAAGTGAATTGCAGCATCTGCGCTCGACCCGCGAACAGGCCCGCGCCATCTTCGAGATGGCCAGCACGCTCAGCGCCACTTTGAACTATCAGCGCATCCTCGACGCCGTGCTCGATGTGAGCATCCTCGGCCTGAAAGAGATCGGTCCGGCTTCCACGCGCATGGTCAGTCTGGTGCTGCTGTTATCCAATCAGGGCCTGACTGTGGCCGCCTCGCGGCATTTGTCCGGCCACGACGAGAAACTGCCGCTGGTGCTGAGAGACGGCGCTATTTCCCAGACCCTGTCCAGCGCCGAGCCGGTCATCAGCAACGATCCGGCGCACGACTCCGAATTGACCACCTACACCGCGCTGCATCGCTGCGTGATGGCGGTGTGCGTGCCGCTGCGCGCCGGCTTCGAGAATTACGGTGTGGCAGTCTTCGGCAGCCCCGATCCGGGTGTCTTTACGCCCGACAATATCGACGTGTTGACGGCCGTCTGCAATCAGGCCATCATTGCGCTGCAAAACGCGCAGCTCTTTGAGAGCCTGCAGACCGAAAAGGCGCGCATCGTCGAGATTGAGGAAGATGCCCGCAAGAAACTGGCGCGCGACCTGCACGACGGCCCCACGCAAAGCGTGGCCGCCATCGCCATGCGCATCAACTATACCCGCAACCTGCTGCAGCGCGATCCATCCCGGGTAGCG
>JAUQXD010000819.1 GCA_030834835.1 Thermoflexales bacterium
TACTGGCTGGCGCTGGTTGATACGACGGTTTTGAGCAACAACCCCGAAGTTCAAGCCCTCATTCAAGAATCGACCGAACTTACCAAGATACTCTTCACCATCATTGCCAACGCGAGAAAACGAGGGGGTAAATGAACAATGACAAATGACAAATGAGCAAATGACAAAGCGGGGCAGCGCTTCCATATTGTCATTGGTCATTGTTAATTTGTCATTTCCCGATTTGGCCGCCGGGATGATGAAGTAGAACACCGCGCCTTTGCCGGGCTTGCTTTCCGCCCAGATTTTGCCGCCGTGAGCCTCGACGACGTGCCGCGCGATGGCGAGGCCCAGCCCCGTGCCGCTTTTGCCGCGCGCTTGATCGACTTTGTAGAAGCGCTCAAAGATGCGGGGCAAATCCTCGGACGGGATGCCCACCCCGGTGTCGCTGACGCTAATCGTGATTTTATCCGCCGCCGATTCTGCCCCGATGGTGATGTGCCCCTTCTTCGGCGTGAACTTGATGGCGTTGTGAATGAGGTTGCCCAGCACGCGCCCGATCAACTTCCGATCGATCTCGGCGCGCAAACCGATCGGGGCGGCGTTGTTCAGCGCGATCTGCTTCTGCTGCGCCTGCGGCTCGAAGTGGTGCAGCTGCTCATCGATCACGTCGCGCACGTCGGCCGCGCGCACCTGCATCGGCATTTGCCCCGCCTCGATCGTCGATAGATCGAGTAATTCCTGCGCCAACTGCGTCAGCGCTTCTACTTCGCCGATGACTTGATTCAGCATGCGATTGGCGACTTCGGGTTCGTCTTGCGCGCCAGCCAACAGGGTTTCGATCAACAATCGGATGGAGGCCAGCGGCGTGCGCAGTTCGTGCGAGACATTGGCGACGAAATCGCGCCGCACCCGTTCGAGACGCTGCAACTCGGTTTGATCTTCCAGCACGACCACCGCGCCGCCAGAGCCGATGGGCACGACGCGCACGAAGTAAGGTCGGATATTCCACGTGACGGACTTCTCGGCAATCTGGGCTTGACCCAGCGCGGCGTGCACCACCGCATCAATCTCGTGCGAGCGGGTGGCCTCGATGACGGTCTGGCCGAGCAGGTTGGGTCCCAACACTTCGCAGGCGTGGGCATTTGCCAACTGGATCGCACTGGCGGCATCAATGACAAGGAGGGGATGCGGCGGGCCTTGCGTCAGCGCGGCGGCGCGGGCTTCGACTTGATGCAACTGGTCAGTGAGGTCACTCGCTTGCGCGGCGTAGTCGTCCAACTGATCGTGCAACGTGCGTTGACGCTGGCGGGTGCGCCATAGCTCCACGCCCAGCCCGATCGCGATGAGGATGAGGATAATGTCCAGCAGAGTCATGCAGACTATTATAACCAGTTTTGCCGCGTCGATTGCTAAGGTCGTTTAACACAGGAATCAGGGCGCTAACTGGCTGAGCGCATCAACTCAGCTGCCCGCCGGCGCACTGCGGCGCGGAGTTCCTCGGGTTCGACCACGACAAATTCAAACGGGAATCTGGCGAGCTGCCGCGCCAGCCAATCCAGATCGTCGGTGCTGCCTCTCAACAGCACGCCATCTTCGCGCGGTTCCAACAGACCCAGCACTTCGATAATTTGAGATTGCGCGGTGACCAGATCGGTCTTTAGCAAGACCGTAAAACCAAACTGACGGGGCAGGGTAGCGATCGATTGCACCACATGCACCAGCGCATCGAAGTGCGGAGGACGCTCGAAGCGCGTTTCGAGCAAGTCGGCCTGCACGATGCGATCCAGCCGGAACGAGCGCAAACTGTGGCGCAGGTGGCAGCGTCCGACGACGTACCATTTGCCCTGACGGTAAGCCAGCCCGTAGGGATCGAATTCACGGTCAGTCTCGTCGTGCTGGCTCGATCGGTAGCGCATGTACACCTGGCGCTGTTGCTGGGCGGCGGTGCTCAGTGTCACCATCGCCTGCCCGGCCACCGCGGTGGGAATCGCATCCAGATCGAGCGTGATCGTCTCGGTTAAAGCTCGCACCCGGCCTTTGAGTTCCAGCGGCAAAACCTGCTCCAATTTGGCCTGAGCACTCTCGACGGCATGGACGATCTCGGCCAGACCCAGCTGCCGCGCGGCGAGCAGCCCCATTGCCAGGGCCAGGGCTTCGTCGTTGGTGAACATCATCGGCGGCAGTTTGAAGCCTGAGCTCAGTTCGTAAGCGCCGTTGCGCCCGCGCTCCGCGAAGATGGGGATGCCCAGGTCCTGCAGCATGGTGATGTAGCGCCGCAGCGTCCGAATGTCCACTTCCAGCCGCTGCGCCAATTCGGCGCCCGTCATCCGCCCGCGCGATTGCAGCAATTCCAAAACAGCCAGTACACGTGTGGTGGGATGGTACATATTTCAAGTATACCTCCAATTTAGGGCGGCTTTCGCCACCTTTTGAGCTGTACACTACGAACATGGGTTCGACGTTGAAGAGATAGGAGCCGTCAGACA
>JAUQXD010000820.1 GCA_030834835.1 Thermoflexales bacterium
TTCAACCCGATGGCGACTTCGGCGGCGCGGCATGCGCGGCAGATCATCGCGCACGGCGAGACCGTCATCGCGCTGGAGTTGATGTGCGCGGCGCAGGCGCTCGATCTGCGGCTGCGCGCCGATGCACATGTGCGAGTAGGCCAGGGCACAGCGCAGGCGCATGAGTCGATTCGCAAAGTAGTGACGTATCTCGATCACGATCGCTACCTCGGTGAAGATGTGGCGAAGATGGTGGCGTTTGTCCGGCGGACCGGTGTTATGATTTCCTGAGGGGAAAGCAATGTATTTTCGGACGTGGTTTCATCCGCATCAACGTCTTCTACTATCGTATGTGGTTCGCATTCGACTGGATCCGCGCAGTCGGGGTGGCACTTCGAGCCTGATTCAAACGACCTATCGCGTGCTGGTGGAGCGACCACCTCAACCCGATGAACTGACTCATTGGCTGACATCAATTCAGCGCGGCGAGACCAAATGGACGGGGTTGGTCTGGCGGCTACTATGCTCGGCTGAGATGCAGCAGCGGCACCGGGACTGGTCGCTGCCGCGCGATCCGGTACTGGTGCTAAACGCCCTTCATTTGGGACGTTGCCAGCTCGTGCGCACCGAACTGCCCGCGGCAGAAGTCCTGGCCGACCTGGGCGGTGCCTGTGCCCACTCGATTGCCGGGGCCTTATTGTGGATGGGGTATCCACATCCGGTGCGCGAGGTAACTATCGTCGATCTGCCGCCTGACCAGCGGATGTTTGTTGAGAAATTCGATTATCTGCAAAACGAAACCACCGACTGGATTGAAGCAGGCCGCACGCGGGTACGTTACATTCACGCCCCGATGACGGATTTGTCGGTTCTGGCCGACAGCAGCGTGGATATGTTGTGGCTGGGCCAGAGCATCGAACACATTACGCAGGCCGAAGCCCGTCGCGTCTATGCTGAAGCGCTGCGCGTTCTCAAACCCGGCGGATATTTCTGCCTCGATACGCCCAATCGGGCGATTACGCGCTTGCAGTCGCCCATCGGCTTTATTCATCCAGAACACAGGCACGAATATCGCCCGGCTGAATTAGCCAATCAATTAACTCAGGCCGGACTCGTGGTGAAACGCGTGTTGGGGATATGCCCCATGCCACGCTCGGCACGCGCCGGTCGACTGTATTTGCAGGAGATTCTGGATCACCCGGAAGTATCCGCCAACGCGGACAGCGCGTATTTTTTCTACATCGAAAGCGTAAAGCCCGAATAGTGAAGAGTGACGAGTAACGAGTGATGATTGATGCGCCTATCATGGCCGAGTGCTTTGTCGGGCATCCAGACTGACGGTGGGCGGGTTGGAACGAGGGACTACTGGATTCCCGCCACGCTCTGTCCTCGAAGCGGGGGCGCGCCAGGCGAAAGCGTGCGGGAATGACCTTGGCTTTCACCGCATTGGCTTGACTTGAATTGGCTTGAGGCTATACTATTTTGGTTGTTAAGCGCCGATTTTTTCACCACAAAGTCAGTCATATCTGGCAGATCGGAATGTACTTCATGTTCAAGATGCTAATCGACACATGTGTATGGCTGGACCTTGCCAAAGACCCGAAGCAGATACCACTGCTCGGCGTCGTCGAGGAAATGGTGAAACTCGGCATTGTCACTCTTATCGTACCCAGTGTCGTGATTGACGAGTTCCGGCGAAACCGGCAACGTATCGCTAAAGAAAGCGTCAAAAGCCTCTCGACACACTTCCGGATCGTGAAGGATGCAGTCGGTAAGATTGGTGGCGACAAGAAGAAAATGCAGAGCGTTCTCTCGCATCTCAACGATGTGGATCACAAGATCCCGATCATCGGTGGCGAGGC
>JAUQXD010000821.1 GCA_030834835.1 Thermoflexales bacterium
AGTCCAGGCGAGATTAGATTGAATGGCTTGGGCGCTGACATGGTCAGCGCCCAAGGTCGGGGGCAGTGCTTTGTTAAGTTTAGCCAGCCCGTTTCACCGTGATGACGACACTGCCCGTTGTGTGTCCTGATTCGGCATACCGGTGAGCCTCGGCCGCCTCTTCCAGTGGATAGCATCGGTCGATGATGGCTGTGATCTTTCCTGCTTCAACCAGTTCTTTGACGGTCAGCAAATCTGCGAGGTTGCCTGGTGCCAGCGCGCAGATGACTTTCTGGCTGCCGTTCCGGGAAGTCCACGCCATCTGAAGCAGTTGCTTCAACTTGAAGCTGGCATATAGCAAAATACCACCGGGCTTGAGGACACTTTTACAGCGCGAAAACGAACTCTTGCCCAGGACGTCGAAAATCAGATCGTAGGTCTCCCCGTTTTGGGTGAAGTCTTCGCGGGTGTAATCGATCACGTGATCGGCCCCCAGGGATTTCACGAATTCCAATCGGGGCGTGCCGCAGACTCCGGTCACTTCTGCTCCAAAGTATTTTGCCAGCTGCACCGCCGCTGAACCGATCCCACCGCTCGCGCCGTTGATCAAGACTTTTTGTCCCGGCAGGATCTTTGCTTTGCGCAGCAGGCTTAGCGCCATGATGGTCCCATACGGAATAGTGGCGGCTTCTTCATAGGTCAGGTTGGCCGGTTTGAGGGCCACCGTCGCATCTTCAGGCATACAGACATATTCGGCATACGCGCCCATGTTCTCACCACGGTAGCCAAAGACCTGGTCACCTGGCTTGAAGCGGGTGACCGCAGAGCCGACGGCTTCAACTTCCCCGGCCAACTCCCTGCCCAGGACGTTTTTTCTGGGCGTGTTGAACCCAAACGCAAAGCGCGCGGGAAGCCAGAAGAAGATCGGCATATTGAACTGGCGCGGCGTGACGGCCTTGAAATTACGCGCCAGCAGATCGCCAAAGTTGACGGCGGTGGCGTGGACGTGGATCAAGATTTCAGTGGCCTTCGGTGCAGGCTTCGCCACTTCGGCAAGGTGCAACACATCAGGCGTTCCGTATTCGGTGTAGACAATTGCTTTCATGAGAATTCCTCTCTTTCAATTTGCAATAGCGTAGGCTCGCGCCGAAGGGGCGCGGCAGCCGACAATAGCCGGGGCTTCTTGGATTAACCCATCGTTCTTCAGTGCTTCGACCATGAACAAGGCATAGTCCACGCGGCGCGTGATGTTGCTGGCGAGGATGGGATCACCCACGTGCCGACTCCACGCTGGTAAGCCCTGGCTCTCGCCCTCTTCAAGATCGCTGCCACGCACGACCGTCCACCGGGTGTTGCTGGCAAATATCCGCCGGCACGCTTCCACTTGATCGTCAATGTCGATGATGTGTGTCAGCCGGCTGACCCAGCGGGCGATTGTCTCCTCACGCTTCAAGGACGGTGGGTACACGTCCTGTCCGTCATAAGTGATGTGCCAGCCGCAGGAGAAGATCAACCGCGCGTTCGGGGTTGCGTAGTCGAGCACCGCCTGGGCCGTGCCCGATGAATACTGGTGAACGCCCCACGGGACCAACACGGTGAGCACCCCGTCACAGCCTGCGACCGCCTGCTTGATCACCGCGCGATCATTCGTCGCGCCGGGCAGAATGGTGATGCGCCCTTTGAATGCGTCGAGTTTGCTTACGCTGCGTTCTCGACAGACACCTACCACCTCGTAGCCCCGGTCCAGCGCGTGCTGTACCATGTACTGGCCGAGCTTCCCGGAAGCCCCAACAATGCAAACTTTCATCGCAGACATTCCTCGCTCCTCGTTGTTCTCTAGCTGGCTGCGAACGCAACTGGTTTCTGCACGATCACGCTGGGGCTGCGACGCAGCATGATGATCCCCAGCCATACGGACCACCCGATCATGCCCGGCCCGAAGATCATGACCAAACTATCGAACAAAGCCGGGATCAGCGTGAGGCTGCCCGCGATGCCAAGCACCACGCCGAGGTAGTTTAGCGCCCGATTCAGCTGACCCGTGCGCAGAGCGGCCACGCTGAGCAGCAACACCCACAGGCTGCCCACCAATTCGTTTCCGCTGGTGATACCGTTCTCCACAGACTGGAGCGCCGTCCACGCCGTTACCGCTTGCGCCGGGTCTTGGCCGTAGAGATCGGCGACAACGGCCAGGTTGTGCAGCATCAGGTTGCCGCTAGCGATGATCAGACCCGCCCAGATCAGGCCGAAGGCCGCTGCTAGTTGTGCCAGCGCGGGCGAGTTGTCTTTCAAGCGTTCATACAGCGCCAGCACCATGATGACCAGCGTGATGGCCGATCCCCAATAGCTGATCAAGTTCCACACGTACACGATGCCCTGATTTTCAGACAGGAACTTCAAATACTGTTCCGGCGCGGCGT
>JAUQXD010000822.1 GCA_030834835.1 Thermoflexales bacterium
ACTTGAGTTTGTTGTTCGGCGTGATGACGATCGTTTTCACGTTTGCGGGCGATCGTGGTGGGCTGTTTCATTCGGCTGGTGCGCTGCTGCCGTTCGTCTATGCCGCCGCCCCGATCGGTCTGGATGCCCTCATCGGTTGGATCGCGGCGCGGCGGCGGACGTGGCAGGTCAGGCCGGCGCGTGTGGTTTTCACGCTGGCATCGATTGGATTGGCGATCGGTTTGAGTTGGTTCGTCTATCGCGGGCGCGTGATCGGCGCAGATGTGAACGATCCCGTCTGGAATCAGGCCGATGAGGTGTCGGTGGCGATCGGGCGTTGGCTGACCGATCGGGGTGAAAACGATCCGATCGTGATGGTGAACAATCCGCCGTTGTTCACGTATCACACCGGGCTGCGATCGATCGTGATTCCCAATGGTGACGAGGCGATGCTGCTGGCGGTGGCGCAGCAGTTTGGCGCGCAATGGGTCGTGCTGGACGCGAATCGGCCGGCGGGACTGGGGGAGGTTTACGTCAGGCCCGATTCGGCGGCAGCGTTGCGGCGCGAGGCCAGTTTTGGCGACAGTCTCCTGCTAAAGATCATGCCGCCTTGATGTCAGCTGCCCGTTGACTTTGATTTTTGCCTGGCTTATACTGACAACCATCGCGGGGGAACTTGCATACTTTAAGGAGCAGGCGCGATGAAGATTCGGTTTGAGAAGTTGACACGCTGGACGTTGATTCGAGCCATCATACTGGGACTGGCAGTGGCAGTGGTGCTATTGGCCCCGGCAAGTTCGCAGGCCAGGCCGTACGCCGGCGGGATGTTAGTGACTCCGGTGTATCCGACGACGGCGCTAGAGGTAACGGTCGCCAATCATCCGCCGGTGGCGATGCCCTATTTTGAATGGCAGGCCGTGCCGGGCGCCACGCAGTATCGACTGCAAATCTCGGATCAGATCGGCTTCAATACGGTGCAGCGCGAGGTCTATCTCTCGCATACCAAATACCTGGCAACCGACCTGGGCTGGCTGCGCGACACAACCTGGTACTGGCGGGTTAAGGTGCAGGTTTCGCCGAATGGCGAAGGTGATTGGCCCACCTTTCCGTGGACATTCTCGCGCAACTGGGCCTTGAACAATGCGCCCACCCTGCTGTCGCCGTCGGCCGGGGCGACGATCGAGTTTTTTGAGGATCCAACTTTCTCGTGGACGCCAGTGATCGGCGCGGCGCAGTACACGTTGAAGATCGACAATGACTTCGATTGCCAATCACCGTTAGCCACCTATACCACACCTTATACGCGGTATACCCCCAATCAACGACTGGCCAACGCGAATTATTACTGGTGCGTGCTGCCGCAGGACCCGGCCTTTCACGACGGGCAAATGAGTGAAGCGCGGCAGTTGTTTGTCAACTATGCCCAGACGACCACGCTATTGGAACCGTCCAACAATTCGTTTCCAGTGTATACGCCGCAGTTCAAGTGGACGGCGGTGAAGGGGGCGTATTCTTACCAGTTGTCTTACAGCACTGATCCTACCTTCCAAACGAACCTCACTCAGGTCTATGTAAATCAGACCACGTATACGCCGCCTGCCTCACTGCCCAACGATCGGGATTATTACTGGAAAGTACGCGTGTATTATGGCAATGGAGTGCTCAGTCAAGATAGCGCGGTCTGGAAATTCCAGAAACGCTGGTATCACCAACCGATTGTGCTTACTCCAAACAATAACGAACAGTCGAATCCGCCCCTGTTTACGTGGACGCCCGTGCGGGAAGCAGCGTACTATCGGTTGGAGGCGGCCCGCGAGCCGTCGTTCAATAATCTCTATTGGACGGTTGATACGCCCAATACCTTTTACTTCCGCACCAACTGGTCGGGCGACGAATGGGGCAAAATCATGTATATTCGTGTCACGCCGGTGGACGCGAGCGGAAATGCTGGCAAGACCAGCCTGTCTGTCAGTTACCGACCGGTGTACCTGACGGCTTTCCCGGGCCAGCAGTTCCCGCGCTACTATTACTCGCCGCCTTCGGTGCCTACGGGCAATTATCTGCCCCCCTATGATATTCCCACATCATATGATTATGCGGTGGCAGTGCCGACGTTCTATTGGGAGCGGACCTTCGTCACTGGCTCACTGCCGGCCGGTCCGCGCGTGGAGGCCAGTCGCTATCGATTGGAAGTGGACGACAGTCCGAACTTTACTCCGTCGATCAGCTGGACGTATGAAACGGCAAATCTCAGCGCCACGCCGACGGATGG
>JAUQXD010000823.1 GCA_030834835.1 Thermoflexales bacterium
CATCAGCAGCATCAGGCCGGCAAAGAACGCCACAAATGGATCCAATCCCAGGCCGCGCGCCAACAGATACATGCAGTAACCGGTCAGACCAACGCCGGCGATCAGCGCCCCATTATACGCGGCTACCGGCCCCCACGGCCAGAACGGGAGCGCCAGTAAATTGGCCACGGGGCCTTCCGCATTGGCCAGCAGTGAAATACCCTGCGGATAATACAATTGTGGGGCGAAAAACAACGGCTGTTGTCCAAGAAGAGCTTGCTGCGTTTGCCACAACCGCCAGACTAGATGGCGTGCATCGACGCCGTCGCTGGTAATGGTTGTCGTAAAGTGCGCAACCGTGGGCCAGGTTACCAAAATAGAGAGAATGGCATACCCGATCAACACTGTACCGTGATTACTCCATAGATCTTGCAGTCTGGTGCGATTGAAGTGATTCATGCGCTCCCTACAAATGATAGATGATCCGAGCGCCCGTGGTTTTCTCACCCGTGATCGTGCGGATCACCTTCGCGGGGACGCCGCCGACGATCGTGTGCGGTTTGACGTTCTTCGTGACGACCGCGCCGCCCGCGATCACCGCGCCCTTGCCGATGCGCACGCCGTCCGTAATCACCGCGCCTGAGCCGATCCACACATCGTCTTCGATCACGACGCCTTCCGCCGTGATGCCCTGATCGACGAAAGACACAGTCGGATCATCGAAGACGTGATTGACCGAAACGATCTGCACGAACGGCGAGGTGTACACTCGATCGCCGATCGTCACCCCGCCCTGGCCGCGAATGACGTTGTGCTCGCCGATCAGGCTGTTTTTGCCGATGGTGATGCCGCTCTGCTTCATTCCGCGAAAGTTGTACACGTGCAAGATCGAGCCGTGCATCACCAGCGTGTCGTCGCCGATCGTCACACCGTTGGGGCACGCATGAATGTAGACATTCTGATCGAGGTAGACGCGTGCGCCCAATCGGATGTTGGAGGCAAACCGCAGGCGCACGTTGTTCTCAATCGCCGCCAGACCATCCATCTTCAGAATCAAACGATAGGCGAAGCCGCGCACGCCAATACCGATTATGGTCGGAATCCAGCCAAATAGAAACAACCAGAACTGTTCCCACGCATAGCGCAGCGGGTTGGCGGCCTGCCGCCGGATGTAGAGCGAAACGGTCTCAAGTGCTTTCATCATGCCCCCTTAATCGCGGCGGATTATACCAGAGCCATGATCACGCTATGGTATAATCGATTTGCGCCAATCTTCACGGGTTTTCTTCAGGTTGCTCATGCCCTCTCAATCAAACGCTGACTCAACCCTGTCCGCTCCACCCGAGACCCGCGCGCGTATTCACCGCCTGGTTCAGCGGCTGCTCGATCGTTACGGCGTCACTACACCCCCTGTGCCGATCGACGAAATGCTGCGCCGCCCTGTCTTGAATCTGTGGGACACTAATCCTGAGAAGGTCAGTACCATCATCGGCCACGGGCTGTATCGCTACGCGCCGCGTTTAGCCGCGGCCCGCCTGCTCTATCGCTATATCTCCGACAGCGCCGGGGCGCGTGCCGCCGGTTTCGACGCGCCCTGGCCGGCCGCGCGCCGCGAAGTCAAATACTTCGCGCGCTGCCTGCTGATGCCCGACGATTGGATCCGCGCGCTGTCCGAAGCCGATCGGACGCCCGACGCGATCAGCGGGAAGTTTCAAGTCACGCCGTTTGATGCCCTGATCCGTCTGGCCGAACTCGGCCTGCCCGTCCCCGATGGATCTAACGTCGAACCGGACTAACCAGGGAGGCTCTGAGTATGTCTGACACTGCGCCTGTTTGGAATCTGTACATCAACGGTCAGTGGCGCGCCCCGCGCCACGAACAACACGACCCCGCTTATGATCCGTCCAATGGAACCGTGCTCGCGCACGTCGCCAGAGCCGATGTCGAAGACACCCGCGCGGCTATTCAAGCGGCCCGCGCGGCCTTCGATTGCGGCCCATGGGCGACCATGTCGCCCGGCGAACGCTCGCGCATCCTGCACAAACTGGTCGACGCGCTGGAAGAACGCCAGGCCGAAATCGCCGACCTGGAAATGATGAACGGCGGCTGCACCTGGCGCAAAGCCAACCTCATGGATATTCCCGTGGGTTTGCTGCACTTCCGCCACTTTGCCAAACTGGCGACGGCTGAGCCGCTGGAACCCGTGCCGCAGATCACGTTCCCGACCCTGAGTTACAACTTCGTGCGTCGCGAACCGATCGGTGTGTGCGGCCAGATCATCCCGTGGAACTTCCCCTTCCTCATGGCCGTATGGAAGATGGCGCCGGCATTGGCGGCTGGCAACTGCGTGATCCTGAAGCCCGCCAGCTATACGCCGCTCAGCGCGTTGAAGATGATGGAGATCATCCACGAGACCGGCCTGCTGCCGCCCGGCGTGCTCAACCTGATCACCGGCCCCGGCGGCGTGGTCGGCCCGGAGCTGTGTACCAGCCCGCTGGTCGACAAGATCGCGTTTACGGGCAGCACCGAGGTTGGCCGGCAGGTCATGATCCAGGCGGCCAGCACGATCAAGAAGGTCACGCTCGAACTGGGCGGCAAAAGCCCCAACATCATTCTCGACGACGCGGAACTGGACATCGCCATTGACGGCAGTTTGTGGGCGACGTTCATGCACAACGGGCAAGCGTGCGAAAGCGGCACGCGCCTCTTTGTGCCCGATAGCCTCTACGACAAGTTCATGGATCGTTTGCTCGATCGCGCCAGCAAGATCAAAGTGGGCTTGCCCGGCGATGGCGCGACCGATCTCGGTCCGCTGATCAGCGCGGGACAGTTAAAGTCCGTGGAGAACTACATCCAGATCGGATTGGACGAAGGCGCGACGCCCGCGCTGTTGGGCCACCGCCCGACCGATCCTGAGCTCGCCAACGGCCACTTCCTGACGCCGACGATCTTCACCGATGTCCGCAACGACATGCGCATCGCGCAGGAAGAAATCTTCGGGCCGGTGCTGGCCGTCATTAAGTACGACAGCCTGGAAGACGCGATCAAGCAGGCCAACGACACGATCTACGGTCTGGCCGCCGGCGTGTGGAGCGCCAACCTGGAGCGCGCCGTCAGCGTCGCCAACAAACTGCGCGCGGGCACGGTCTGGATCAACGACTATCACCTGATCAATGCGGAAGCGCCGTTCGGCGGCTACAAGCAGAGCGGCATCGGCCGCGAGTTGGGCACGTGGGGCCTGCACGAATACACCGAGATCAAGCACATCCACGCGGATTTAAGCCGCACGCGGCAGGCCCGCTTCTGGTACGATATTCTGGTGCCGACGATCGAAGAATGACGAGTAACGAGTGAAACGTGGTGCGTAGTGCGTGGTGCGTGATCAAAAGTTGCGCACCACGTTTTGCGTTACAACAGGCTATGGCCCAGATACAAGGCAATCCAATACACCGACCTATGACCGTTGTCGAACTCATCGGCACGCTTGATGAGCCTGACGAAGTCGAAGGGCTGTATGCGGCGGCGCGCAATCCCGCCTTCGCTTTTCTGTACGAACCTCAGGAAGACATCTACACTCTAGACGACGGACAACCTCTCACTGAGGAGTCAGGCATCCCTTGATGCCGGATGGGTGCACGATCCGCACATGGGCGCGCCGCTTCACGCTCAATTCGCAAGGCTAATCCAACATCACGCAACACGCACTACGCAACACGCCGCCCGTTTTCGGGCTATAATTACCGCCCTGATTCATTTCATCTTCGCAACCACGAAAGGTCTCCATGTGCGGCATCTTTGGCATTATCACTCAAACTGAACAGGCGCTCGGCCCGATCCTGATCGACGCGGCGCGGCGACTGTCCTATCGCGGCTACGATTCCGTGGGCTGCGCGACGTTGAACGGCGACGGCGTGATCGATCTGCGCAAGGATGTGGGCAAGGTCGATGCGGTGGCCGCCCGATTGGACTTCGCGGCCATGACGGGCCTGCGCGGCATGGTGCAGTTGCGCTGGGCCACGTTCGGTGTGCCGTCGCAGGTCAACGCGCAGCCGCACCTCGATTCGGCGGGCGGCATGGTAGGCGCTCACAATGGCAACGTCGTCAACAACGTCGAACTGCGCCAGCAGTTCGAGGCTGAAGGCATGACGGTGCGCTCGATGAACGACGGCGAATCGTGCGTGCATGCGGTGGAGCGGCATCTGCTGAACGGTCACGCTATGATCGAAGCGATTCGCCGCGCCTACGATGATCTCGAAGGCGACTATGCTTTCGTCATCGGGCGCGCGAACGACGATAAGTTGTACGCCATCAAGAAAGGTTCGGGGCTGGTGGCCGGATTGGCTGATGGGGCAGCAGTTGTCTCATCGGATTTACCCTCGATTCTGCCACTGACTAATCGCATCGTGCGCATCAACGACGGTGAGATCGTGATCCTGCAACCCGATCGCGTTGACCTGGTTCGCGTGGGCGATGGTGTGATAATCGAGCGCGAGCCAGAAACGATCATCGAGAGTATGGCTGCCGCGCAAAAGGGCGGTTACGATCATTTCATGTTGAAAGAGATTCACGAGCAGCCGCAAGTGGCGGGTGAACTCTTACATTTGCTCAGCGCCTCGCCGCTGGTCGCGCCGTTTCTCGATCGGCTGGCGAAAGCCCGCAACTTGTATTTGATCGGCTGCGGCACCAGTTATCACGCCTGTCTGTTGGGCGCGGTGTATCTGGCTCAACTGGCCGGTCGCCCGGCGATTCCTGTGCTCGCTCCGCAGTTCATGCCACAATATCTACCCACCGTCGGCCCGGACGATGTGGGCATCTTCGTCAGTCAGAGCGGCGAAACCAAAGACGTGCTCAATGCGCTGTATGCGGCGCAGCAGCGCGGCATGATCGCGCTCAGCCTGGTCAATGTCATCGGTTCGACGCTGATGCAGGCCAGCGAGATCGCGCTGCCGATGGCGTGCGGTTATGAGATCAGCGTGCCCGCCACCAAGACGTTCACCAATCAGGTCATCGCGTTCTTGTATCTGGCACTGCGTCTGGGCAATCACGCCACCGCTGATCTAGCACGCCTGCCGGCGCTCATTCAACAGACGCTTGATGCGGTCGAGCCGCAGGTAAAGGCCATCGCGCCTGCGCTGGCACCGTGGGACGATCTGTATTGCCTGGGCTATGGCGCAACGTATCCGATTGCGCTGGAAGGCGCATTGAAGTTAAAGGAAATCACTTACGCACATTGCGAAGGCATGTTGTCCACGGAGTTCAAGCATGGGCCGTTGTCCGCCGTGCGCGATGGTTATCCCGTGATCTTTGTCAGCGGGCCGGACGATGTGCCATTGCTGGTCAGCGGCATCAATGAAACTTCGTGTCGCGGCGGGCGTACGATTGCGATCGGCGAAGAGGACGATCGCCTGCGCGCCAACGCCCGCGATCTGATCGTGCTGCCGACCAGCGGCCCGCTGCTCAGCCCCATTCTATCGGTGCTGCCGCTGCAACTGCTGTCGTATCAACTCAGCGTGGCGCGCGGCTACGATCCGGATTTCCCGCGCAATTTGAGTAAGACGCTGACGGTAGACTGAGCGTGATGCGTAGTGCGTGGTGCGAGTTATGAAACTTGTGACGGTTGATCAAATGCGCCGCATCGAAGCGGCGTCCGATGCGCAGGGACACAGCTATGCCGCGCTGATGGAACGCGCGGGCGGCGCCGTGGCGCGGGTCGTGCTGGCGAAATTTGGTAAGCGGTCAATCGGTCAATCAGTCAACTGGTCAACTGATCAATCCATCAACCGCTCAACCCGTCAACCGATTGACCAATTACCGATCGACCAGTTACCAGTTGACCAGTTACCGATCAACCAGTTACCAATTAACCAATCACCTCGTATCTTCGTCCTCGTCGGTCCCGGCAACAATGGCGGCGATGGTCTGGTCGCGGCGCGACATCTGCACGACGCAGGCGCGGAGGTGGGCGTGTATCTGCTGAAGCCGCGCGAGGACGCGGATACACACATCGCCGCGCTGCGCGAACGAAGCGTCTTCATGGCGAATTTGCCTGACGATCGCGGCCTGCGCATTTTGCGGCTATGGCTGAGCGACTGCGACGTAGTCGTCGATGCGCTGTTGGGCACGGGCGCGAGTCGCCCCCTTACTGGCGATCTGGCAAAATTGCTGACGGCTGTCTCAAGCGCAATTGCTGAACGCAGGAACGCCGCGCCTGATCTAATCAACCTCGCTTTGCCCACGCCTTCAACGCACACCCCACTGATCGTCGCCGTTGATGGCCCGACCGGCCTGAATTACGACACGGGCGAACTCGATCCGCTAACCGTCCCCGCCGACGTGAGTGTGACGTTTGCGTATCCGAAGATCGGGCACACGCGCTTTCCAGGTGCGGGCGCCTGCGGCGAATTGATCGTGGCCGACATCGGCACCGATCCGAAGTTGGCGGATGATGTCACTGCCGAGATCGCCGATCCCGTACTCGTTCGATCGTTGTTACCGAAGCGACCGGCCAATGCGCACAAGGGTACGTTCGGCAAAACGCTGATCGTCTCTGGTTCGACACTGTACACGGGCGCACCCATTCTCGCGGCGACGGCAGCCTATCGCGCGGGCGCGGGCCTGGTGACGCTGGCTATTCCGCAATCAATCCACGCTATCATGGCGGGCAAGATCAACGAAGCGACCTTCAGGCCGTTGCCGGATCAATCGGGTGTGTTGAGCGCCGCAGCCGCGGCTGAAGTGTGTGAGTTGATCGAGACGTATGATGTCGCATTGATCGGACCGGGATTGACTCAAGAGGCGCAAGCGTTTATCGAAGCATTTTTAGCCTTGAAAACCAGTACACAGCTGGTGCTGGATGCGGATGCGTTGAATTGCCTTGCTCAGATCGATCAGTGGTGGACGCAGGTGACTGGCCCGTCGATTTTGACGCCGTCGATTTTGACGCCGCATCCCGGCGAGATGTCCCGCCTGACGAAGCTAAGCCTGAAGGCGATCGAAGCCGATCGGGCGGGTGTGGCGATCGGGTATGCGAAGACCTGGGGACACGTCGTCGTGCTCAAGGGCGCGTTTACGGTGATTGCCGCGCCCGATGGTCGCTCGATCTTGATGCCGTTTGCCAATCCCGCGTTGGCGATGGCGGGCAGCGGCGATGTGCTGGCGGGCACGATCGCGGCGATGGTGTCGCAAGGCTTGCCGCCATTTGAGGCCGCGCTGTGCGGTGCGTACTTGCACGGCGTGTCGGGCGAATTGGCTCGACGCGAAATTGGATCGGCCGGTGTGCTGGCCGGCGACCTGCTGGCGTATCTGCCACGGGCATTGACGGCCCTGCGCTAAACAAAAAGACTCTGGCGACAACCAGAGTCTTTTGCTAATGACACGGTGCTTTACGCGGCGGGGGCTTCGCCGTTGGGGGACGGCGGCAGCGGAATTTCAATATCCACGTCGGCTTCGGGCTGAGGCGCACTCTTGCGGGCCTCGTCAATGGCCGACGTGATGCGGGTCTTCTGCTCTTCCAGAATCACGCGGCTGCGCTCCTGCAGTTCTTCGGCCCGCTTGCGCGCCTCTTCGGCGGCTTTTTCGGCGCGGGTCTTCACATCGCCGGACATTTCTTCGGCGCGTTTGCGCGCTTCTTCCAGTTTTGATTCCGTCTTGCCGCGCAGTTCCAGACCGCGATCGACGATCTGCTTGCGCGTTTCCGTCCCCGACGACGGCGCCATGATCATCGCCACCGCCGCGCCGACCAACCCGCCCAAAATGAAGCCGGCCAGAAATGCGCCGGTCTCGCCATTGTTTTGTTCGCTCATGGATGGCTCCTTTTGCCTGCGCGTTGTACGCGAAGTTTGCTCTGCGACTACTTGCCTTTGAACAATACCTGAAACATGCGCGTCACGCGCGCCACATTCGCCGCGGCATCCGCCGTCGGCGCAACGATCTTGCGGCTGACAAACTGCGTGGTGCCGCGCGCCGAATTCACTGTTTCCTGCGCCGAGGCGATCAATGGCCGCACTTCATCGCGCATCAGGCGCACCAACATCGTCATCTGGATGACCAGCACCACCATCAGACCGACCAGAATCAGCGATTCAAGTGCCAGGAAGATGATGATGATATCGCGCACGACGCCGGTGACGCCGCCGTGGATCATCAACACAAAACCGGCGATGATCAAGATCAACACGACCGCCACACCGATACCGATGGCCGTCATGCGGCGCTTGTTCTTTTTCTCGGCGCCGGTTTGAGATACCGTCTCGTCCGGCAGACGATTGACACCGGGCGGAACAGGTTCAGTTGGAGTCGAAGGATTGGGGGTTGTTTCGCTCATGCTGGCCTCGCGCGGATTATAGCATGGTTCAAAATGGTTGACTAGCCGGAAACGCGCAGCCGCGTCACTCGGGGCGGTTGATCAGCACCAGCACCAGCAGGCCGCCGATCAAGGCTTGCACCAGATGGACTTCCCCCAGCAAGATTAGCCGCCAGCCAAAGAGCTGGCTCAACACCTGCCCGATTGCCATGCCGATGCCCGCCGCGACGATCGACAGGATCAGTCGCGCGAAACCGCCGCCGCGCCACAGGTGATATATCAGGCCGGTCGCCACCGCCAAGATTACCAGGAGGAGAATGGTGGGTGACATGGCTAAATGAGTAACGAGTGACGAGTGAAAACATCTTACTCGTCATTCGTTATTCGATGAAACCCTGTCCGATCACGACTTCGCCATCGAACAAGACCAACCCTTGCCCGGGGGTGATGTCGCGCTGCGGTTCGTCAAACTCGACGCGCGCAGCGCGCGCCAAAGTCCGATCGGGTTGAACCGTGACCGCCGCTTCTCGCGCCTTGTAGCGAATTTTCGCGGTAGCTCGAAACGGCTCAATCGGTGCGTGGCCGCTCACATAGTGCATCTCGCGCACCGCACACTCGCTGCGGCCCAGTTCATTTTTCGTGCCGACGATCACGCTGTTATCGGCGGCCTCCAGCGCGATGACGTACAGCGGTTCGGGTGCGGCGATGCCCAGGCCCTTGCGCTGGCCGATGGTGTAGAAGGGCAAGCCCTGATGCTGGCCGATCACAGTTCCGGCGGTCGTGCGGATCGCGCCGGGCTGGATCGTCCCGTCGGGCGCATGGCGCGTGATGAAGTCCCGATAGTCGCCGTTGGCGAGAAAGCACAAATCCTGGCTTTCGACTTTCTCCGCAACCGAGAGTTTGAACTTGGCTGCCAGTTCGCGCACTTGCGGCTTGGTCATCTCACCCAGCGGCCACAGCGCATGCGATAATTCGTGCCGGCCCAGCACGCTCAATACATACGATTGATCTTTGTTGGGATCGACGCCGCGCAAGAGTTGATACGTGCCATCGACTTCGCGCACGCGCGCATAATGGCCGGTGGCCAAATATTGCGCGCCCAGACCGAGCGCTTTATTCAACAACAATTCATAGCGAATGTGACGATTGCACATCAAGCACGGATTGGGCGTGCGGCCGGCGACGTACTCGCTCACAAAGTAATCGACGACGGTGGACTTGAACGTGTCCGCAATGTTGATCAAATAGAACGGTATGCCCAGTTGATCCGCGATCGAACGCGCGGCATCGACATCGGCGGGCGTGCAGCACCGATTGGCGCGACCGTTGTCCCCGTCGCTCCACAGCTTCAACATCAGCCCGACGACATCGTAGCCCTGATCTTTCAGCAGCGCCGCCGCGACGGAACTATCGACGCCGCCACTCATGGCAACGACAACACGGATGTTGGAAGTTGGAGATTGGAGGTTGGAAACTACTTCACTCGTCACTTGTCACTCATCACTCAAACAACTCGGCTACACTGATTTCAAAGCCCGGCAGCACGTCTTCACCGGTCAATTTATCTTCGCGGCTCAGGCGCAGCGCCTCTTTGCGCGGACGATAGACCACAATACCCTGTGTCCTGGGCACCACAATCCAGATCAGGCGGACACCCGCGTTGAAATATTCAGCCACTTTCTCTTCCACGTCAGTGTACGTGTCACCGGGTGACATGACTTCAACCGCCAGATCAGGCGCGAGACGTAAAAAGCCGGTCAAATCGCCCAGTTCTTCGACACGCTCGTTGGAGTAGAACATTGCGTCTGCACCACGCACCGTGTCGGGATCATGCGAAGTATAGAAGCCGGTTTCTGCGCCAAAGACTTTGCCCCACTTGCGCGGCTTAACAAAATTTCTCAGGACTTGCGCCAATGTTGCGGTAAGTTCGCCATGCGTACCGCCTGCCGGAACCATTTTGATGAGTTCTCCTTTCACCAACTCCCAGCGACCGATGTCGCCCATCTCAAGCACATCTTCAGCAGACAGCAAAGTCTTCACGCTCATTAGATACCTCGCTTTTCACGCACGACGTACCACGCATCACGTTTTACTCGTCACTCATCACTCGTTACTCATCATGCGTGTTCTCTTAGCGTCGCCACCACGCCCGGCAGCACATCCAGCGTCGTCGCGATGTCCTCCGGCGTCGTCAAATGGCCCAGCGTCATGCGCAATGAACCCAGCGCCCACTCACGCGGCAGCCCCATCGACGTGAGCACGTGCGACGGTTCGGCTTCGCCCGTCGTGCAGGCCGACCCGGTGCTGACGCAAATGCCTTCCAGATCCAGCGCCGTCAGCAGCATCTCGCCTTCCACGCCATGCACGGCAAATGACGCGCTGTTGGGCAAGCGCCGCGTGGGATGGCCCGTCAACTGCACGGCGGGAATGCGCTCGATG
>JAUQXD010000824.1 GCA_030834835.1 Thermoflexales bacterium
AACGCGACCGCGCCATCGCCGCCTTTGCCGGCTGCGACTTGAATTTGAGCAGTGTCGAAAAACATTGAGATCCTTGCTGAGTTAGAGTGGGCTAATCGTACCACAAAACGTGGTGCGTGGTGCGTGATGCGTGTTTTGTAATGCGTAATCCGTAATACGTGACGAGTGATGCGTGATACGTGGCTGTTGCCTGATCCCTGATCCCTAATCCCCGATTACCAATTTCCTTTTTTGCCCCGGTTGCGGTAAGCTTACGGCATGACTACTTCATCGCGTCGAAATACGTTGATCTTGATGGCGGGCGATCTGGCGATCTTTGTGATGTTTGCGCTGGTGGGGCGCGAGACGCACGCCAGCAGCGACCCCAATCTGATTGTGAACGCGCTGCCTACGTTGATGCCGTTCGTGTTGATCTGGCTGCTGGTGTCTGTCCCGATGGGCGTCTATCGCCCCAACGTGTATCGCCTCACGCCGCTGACCATCATCCGCACGCTGGCTGCGTGGATCGTCGCCGGGCCGATCGCATTGTATGTGCGGGCGCTGCTGCTGGCGCGGACCGCGATCCCGGTGCCGTTCGTCATCGTGACGATGGGCCTCAACGGTGTGCTGCTGATCGTGTGGCATGTGTTCTTCGCGTGGTGGCTGAAACGATCGGGCCGCTGAAGTTCGAGCGGGCCGCTAAAAACCTATCGGGCCGCTGATGATCGATCGGGCGGTTGACTTACGCCTCGCGCATCATCTATAATCAACTCCATCACCAATAACTCACCTGTCTTCCCGGAGGTCACTCATGAGTGTTACATCGAAGCCGGCTGACGCCGGCGCCAAACCGATGTGGGATGAGAAATGGATGTGGCAGCGGACGCGCAAGTCGTTTGTGGCGCTGGTGTCGGCCGTGGCAGTGTTGTTTATTGCGCTGATCGTGTGGGTGCTCTTTTTTGCCGACGTCGCTGATACCGTTGCGAGCGTCCTGCCCGCCGGGGCCGACCTGGCGGTCGTTCTGGCGCCGGTGCTGGCAGCCGCCGCCGGGGTTGAACGCCTGCTGGAAACGATCTTCAACACACTTGAAAGTATGTGGCGCACCGTGGTGGCGTATCTGGGCTACGGCATGCGCTGGTTGAAGAGCGCTGAAACGGAAGTGGACGAGGCGCGGCAGTGGCTGCAGAGCGCCGGGGCGGTGTACAACGGCACGCTGGCCCTGTATAACGAAAAGATGCGGCAGATCATGAAGGACATGAACGTCGCCACCAACATCGTCTCGTTGCCCGATCAGATTGTGGCGCAGTTGGATGAGTGGAAGAAAGAGGCCGACGCCAAAACGGCAATGGCTAAAGGCCTGCTAGAAGATGCTCAATCCCGGCTGAACGACGCCGAAAAGAAATTGAGTTCGATCACTGATTCGCCTGAATATAAAAGCGCCAAAAGTTCGGCCTCGATTATTTTGGGATTGATGATCGGCGTGGTGGTGGCCGCGCTGGGACAGATACAGATGTTTGCCATGCTGGGCATCGCCGCGGTACCGGCCCGCATCGACGTGCTGATCACGGGCCTGGTCATTGGTAGCGGATCGTATCCGGTGCACTCGCTGCTGGGTATCTTGCAGCAGGGCAAGGACACACTCGACAGCATCAAGGGGTTCTTCAACCGCTCGGCGCCGCAGCAAAAATCCACTGTAACCGCCCGGCAGCCGGCCAGTGCCGACACCGGGGGAGCGACTGTGGTGGCCACGGTGACGAAGCAAACCACGGAAGAGTCGCCCAATCCGTAAGCAAAAGAAAACCAGGCTCCTTTATCAAGGGGCCTGGCTTTTCGTGCGTCTTACTTATCATTCGGCAGTCGCGTCACAACTAACGTCCGCCCTCGCGCTCGCTGCCCGGAATCCGATCGTGCGCGTGGATGATGTTGAGGTCAAAGATGCAGTCGTTGATGGAGCCGTGACCGTCGGGGCAAGCCACGTAGCCGTCGATGAACTTCATCCGTTTGCCACAGGCCGGGCAGCAGAAGTTGCTTTTGGGTTTGCTGACGCGCCGCAACAGCGGCTCTTCCGGCACGCGCTCGATGAAGCGGGCCTGAAAGCGCGTGTACAGCGTCTTGCCCAGCATCATCTGCCCGGCTTCGCAGTACATGCTGTTGTTTTTCGCAATCATTTTGTTGCCGCATTTGGGACAGAACATGTTTTTAGGAAACAAGTAGACAAATCCTTGTCTACTTGTTTCCTTTTTCTCCTTGTCTACTTTTTCTTTGGAAAGCGGCTGACGACGGTGGCAGCATCGGCGATGGCTAAGCGATCGCCGACCTTGAGGCCGTCGGCGGCTTTGGCGGTCTTGGCGGCGGCCACAATCCCGATCGGTGTACCCTCGACCGCGTACTTGAGTTCGACGAGAGCCTGGCCCGTCATATAGCCGTCGATGTCGACCGCGCACGACAGCACGCGCCCGATAACGCGCCCGCGCTTATCGACCACGTAGTCCATGTCGCCGCCCAGCTCGATGTTGGCCGCGCCCTTGGGCACGCGCGTGTTCTTCTCGTTCATGCGGAAACGCGCGTTCTCCATCTTTGTTGCGGCGAGGTGGCTGACGTACGGCATGCGACCCACAAAGAACGGCTTGAACGTCTTGACATACGACGCAAAGCCCGCTTCATTCGGCAGCAGATTCAGCGGCCCGGCCAGTTCGTGACCGTACAGCGGCAAACCGCCTTCGGTGCGCAGGCTGTCGCGCGCGCCCAGCCCGATCGGCTTGATGCCAAACGGCGCGCCGACTTCCATCAGCAT
>JAUQXD010000825.1 GCA_030834835.1 Thermoflexales bacterium
CATTGAGACTCCTTTCGACCAGTCGTTGCCATCGATTATAAATCGACGGCAACTTGTGGAAAGCCCGCGCCGCGGGCTTCGTCGGTGTTGGCCGTCGGCTTCTAGCCGATGGCAGTGCACTCGCGTTGCCAGACCCGCAAGCCATAGCGGCTCAGATAGATCGGAATGTTCTTGAGCAGCGCATTTTCCTGCTCAATTTCGCGGATCATGGTGCGTTTGACCTGCGAGATGTCGCCGGTCAGAATCGTCACCGAGCCGCCATCGCCGCCCGCACCGTTGACCTTCCAGCCCAGTGCGCCGTGCTGGCGCGCGATGTCGATCACGCGTTGATGCTCCGGGCTGATCAGATCGGGATGCAGGCGGCGCTGTGCTTCGGTGTTATCGATCATGGCCGCTCCCAACGCTGCAAAATCACCGGCATAGACGGCGTCGCGCGAACGGGGCGCAGTGTCGCGCAAATCCGCGATCTGCTGGCAATCCGGTCCGGCATTCTCCAATCCGCGAATCACCATCTCGTGCACCGACGACGATTGATGCGACTTGCCCAGATAGATCAGCACGAGGCGGCGTTCCAACTCCCACCATGTGGAGTTGGGCACGACAATCGGGGAGACCGACGCGTGCGGATACTGGTACATCTCGATGTAGTTGATGCCGCCGTAAGCCGCGCACAATTGATCTTGAATGCCGCACTGTTGATGCAGCATCTCGGTTTCGATGCGCTGCGCGGCGAGGGCGACCTCGTGCGGCGTCATGCGGCCCGGTGTCAGCGAATCGAGTGCGCCGATCAATGCGACCGTGACGGCCGCCGATGTGCCGGTCGAGGCTCCGCCGGGCGCTTCCGAATAGATCGTGACTTCGAAACTCAAATCGTCGGGCACGCGCATATAGGCAATCGCCGCCTCCAGCAGCGGGTGTTTATCCCAGTGCTTCTCGGGATTGACGGCGTAGCGTTCGCCATAATTTTCGGCATTGATGATGATGCGCTCTTCGTGATCGATTTCGGGATAAACTTTGATCTGCACTTCGGCATACGGATACACGCCGATGTTGAAGATGCGACCGTGACCGGCAAACCAAGTGTCGGTCCAGCCGCCGTTGTCGCACACGCGAATGGGCGCAACGCTGTTGATGATGGCAGTGGGTTGGCGAGTGGGCATGAGCGGGCATCCAGAAAACGAGTCAGGCTGATTATACAATGAAGTGGGAAGTTGGTTGCCTCACAGGCTGATTCGGTCTATACTGCGCGCAGACCCAACTCGTGCTATGAAGGTGACTTGGCCCATGACTTACACCGTAACCGATGTGCAAACCCACTCCGAAAGAATCATCGACAACCTCTCACAAGTCATCGTCGGCAAACGCCGTGCACTGGAATTGACGGTGATCAGTTTGCTGTGTCAGGGCCATCTCCTCATCGAAGATGTGCCCGGCACCGGCAAGACGATGCTGGCGCGCAGTCTGGCGCAGTCGCTGGGCTGCATCCTCAGCCGCATCCAATTCACGCCCGATCTGCTGCCCGGTGATGTGACCGGCACGTCGATCTACAACCAGCACACACAGGCCTTTGAATTTCGCCCCGGCCCGATCATGGGGCAGGTCGTGCTGGCCGACGAGATCAATCGGGCCACGCCCAAGACGCAGTCGGCGCTGCTGGAAGCGATGGAGGAACGCCAGATCACGATCGATGGGGTGGCGCATCCGCTGCCGTCGCCGTTCATGGTGATCGCCACGCAAAACCCGATCGAGTATGAGGGCACGTTTCCGCTGCCGGAAGCGCAACTCGATCGCTTCTTGCTGCGCATCGGGCTGGGTTATTTGAACAAGCGCGAGGAGATCGAGATGATCGACGATCAGCAGTTCGATCATCCGTTGAAGACGATCGCGTCCGTGCTCACGTTGGACGAACTGGCGGCGATGCAGGCGGCCGTGAAGACGGTGCATGTGTCGCCGGCGGTGAAACAGTACATCGTGGACATTACGTTTGCCACGCGCGATCACGAGCACTTTTATTTGGGTTCGAGTCCGCGCGGCAGTCTGGGATTGTTCCGGGCGGGACAGGCGCAGGCCGCGCTGCAAGGCCGCGACTATGTGCTGCCCGACGACATCAAGGCGCTGACCGAACCGGTGCTGGCGCATCGCTTGATCGTCACGCCCGCCGCACGCCTGAAGAAATTCACCGCGAATAAAATCCTGCGCGATGTGCTGCAGCAACTGCCGCTGCCGGATTCGCAGACAGTCAAGTAGTGCGATAGTTGCGCCAGCAATTCTCAATTCGATGGTTGTGAAGGCTCGCGGGTAAGACCTCGGAGGTTTTCACAGTCAGGCAGGCTGCGTCAGCCCGTCGATAAAACCTCCGAGGTCTATAGTGCGATAGCGTCGCTTGATCGCTGATTCGTCAATCGCTGATTCACCGGAAACGACATGCCCTTTCGTTCGATGTTTCGTCGCCTGATTGATCGCCTGTCCCGGCTGTGGCGCATGCCGCACGCTAATGGCGAGGCGCGTATCGAAGTGCATCAGCCCCTGTGGTTGATCGCGTCGCTGGGTTTGTCGATCTGGTATACGCTCTGGCCGCTGCCGCTGGTGCTGACCGGGTTGGTCGTATTGCTCAGCCTGCTGTTGATCGGCTGGCTGTGGACGCGAGCATTGGCGCAGCAGATCGAGGCGTCGCGCACGTTGCGCTATACCGCCGTGCAGGTGGGCGACGAACTGGAAGAAGTGATCGAGATCGTCAACCGCGCGCCGCTGCCGTTGATCTGGGCGGAAGTGATCGATCATTCGACTGCGCCCGGTTATGCGCTGTCGGGGGTGTACATCGTGGGCGGCGGCGCGGTGAAGCAGTGGCGCGTCACGACGACGTGTACTCAGCGCGGCGTGTTTATGCTCGGCCCATGGGAGTTGATCACCGGCGATCCGTTTGGTATCTTTCGTGTGCGGCAGACCTACACCCAGGGGCATGAAATCTTCGTGTATCCGCCATTGGCCTCCCTCTCGCCGGAACTGCTGCCGCGCCAGCGACAGGTAGGTGATCTGCAACGCCTGAATCACGCCACGCACGCCGACACGATCAATATGGCGACGACGCGCCCCTACGTGACCGGCGATCCGTTGCGGCGCGTGCACTGGCGCACCACCGCACGGCATAACAAACTGTTCGTGAAAGTATTTGAGCCGGAAGCGTCATCGACCGTATGGCTGGCGCCTGATCTGAATGCGACTGTGCATCGTGGCGCGGGCGCGGATTCGTCGCTGGAAAAAATGATCGTGCTGACGGCGTCATTGGCCGCGCATTTGTTGTCCGAGCGACTGGCCGTGGGTTTGCTGTTGGATGGTCAGGCGGGCGCGTCCGTGCCGCCACAGTCTGGCGAGGGACATCTATGGTCGATCTTGCGCGCGCTGGCTTTGGCGCAAGCCCAAAATGATCGACCTTTTGATCAAGTCCTGTTGGAAGCGCGGAGTGTGTTTTCGCCGCGAGATTCGATCGTGGTGTTGACGCCGTCGTTGGATGCGCAGTGGCCGCAGGCGCTGCATTTGCTGGGCGGCAATCGCTTCAACTTTGCGCCCGAAGCGATCGTGCTCGATCCGGCTTCGTTTGGCGGCAAGGCTTCAGCCGCTGATTTTGTGTTGCTGCTGCGCGAGCAGGGCGTGCTGGCGCAGGTGGTGCGCGGCGAAGACATCGTGCCGATCAGCGGCGCGTATGGCGAAGTGCGCCGTTGGGAGTTTCAGACGTTGGGCACGGGCCGTGTCTTCGTGCGGCAGACACCACGCGCGGCATAAGTCATGCCCGAATGTTTCTATCGGGCATCCACGCTGATAGACATTCTGGATTCCCGCCAGAAGCACGCGGGAATGACGATTGCAGATAGTCATGTTGAATCCGGTTCGCGATCGATTGTTGGAATATGGCAAACAGCACTGGCTGACGGTGA
>JAUQXD010000826.1 GCA_030834835.1 Thermoflexales bacterium
GCAAAGTCGGCGGGATGCCGCTTCTCGTCGCGCACGTTAACCCGCGCGCCTTCTTCCAGTTCTTCCAGCCGGCGGCCCGACAACTTGCCGTACTCTTCAAATTTCTCGACTGAGAAATACACGGAGCCATCGACCTCATACGCATAGCCGTCGGCAACGAGCTGCCTGATCATTTCAATTTGCTCGGGAATGTGCGCGGAGGCGCGCGGCGAAATATCGGGGCGCGTAACGTTGAGCGCGTCCATCACTTCGAAGTAGGCGCGCGTATAGCGCTCCACCACCTCCATCGGCTCGATGCGCTCGCGGCGGGCGCCCTTCATGATGCGATCTTCGCCAGTGTCCAGCAGGTGGCCTACGTCGGTGATGTTCTGCACGTAGCGCACACGATAGCCGCTGAAGCGCAGATAGCGCACGATCACATCGAACGACACGTAGGTCTTGGCGTGGCCGATGTGACTGTAGTCGTACACGGTGGGGCCGCAGACGTACATCGTAACCAGGTCGGGATTAAGCGGCGTGAATTCTTCCTTCTGGCGGGTTAAGACGTTATGCACTTGAATCGACATGGTGACCTCAAATAAATTGGGGAAATACGGGGTTGACGAAGGTCAATCGGTAACGGGTAGATTAGTAAATCAGTAAATTGGTCGGTCAGGGCCGACAGCAACTAATCTACCAATCACTAATCTACCGATTTACCAGACGACTAATTACCCGACAGGTCGGGCCTGGCAAAGATCATGCGGCCGGCCGCGGTTTGCAGTACCTTGGTGACGGTCACGCTGATCGTGCTGCCGATGTACCGCCGGCCTTCTTCCACCACGATCATCGTGCCATCATCCAGATAGGCCACGCCCTGCCCCACT
This sequence comes from Thermoflexales bacterium, assembly GCA_030834835.1. GTDB lineage: Bacteria > Chloroflexota > Anaerolineae > Fen-1058 > Fen-1058 > JAGOBP01. The sequence goes on from JAUQXD010000826.1 coordinate 867, forward strand.
TCTTTGCCTTCCTGAATAATCTCAATCCGCATCGACTCGCCCGGCAAGAAGACCATGCGCACGGCATTGGCCAGTTCGTTGACGTTGAGCACGTTGACGCCCTGAATCTCGGCCACGCGATTGAGATTGTAGTCGTTGGTTAAGACCGGACACTTCAGGCGCTTGGCCAGCGCGATCAATTTGTCGTCGACCTCGCGCACGTCCTCCACATCCATATCCGTGATGCGCACCCGCACGATGGTGTCCTTCTGCATCCGATTGAGGATGTCCAGCCCCCGGCGGCCGCGATTGCGCCGCAGCGCGTCCGATGAGTCCGCAATGTGCTGCAATTCGTTCAGCACGAATCGCGGCACCAGCATGATGTTGTTGATGAAACCGGTGCGGCTGATGTCGGCAATGCGCCCGTCGATGATGACTGAGGTATCCAGCAGCACAAACCGCTCGTCCACGGCTGCCGCGGCCGCGATCGAGCCGGGTTCGCCGCTGCGCGTTGGCACGCGCGCGGCCAACAGCCCGGCAAGGTCGCGCCGCCGCGCGATCAGCGTGGTCAGCCCCAGCAGGCCAAAGACCACTGCGCTAATAAACGGTAGAATCTCGCGGAAGGGCGACGGCAGCAACGACAGCGGCAGCGAGATCAGCGCGGCAAACAGCAAACCCAGGGCCAGGCCCGTCACGCCGGCCACGAGATCGATCGCTGGTACCTGGCGCAGTCGCCGCTGGAACCCGTTAAACGGCCGCGTGGTCAGAAAGGGTGTCACCACAAAGCCCGTCAGCGCCCCGACCAGGGTCGTGACCAGCAATGAACCGACGCCGTTCTCCAGGCCGATGCCGCCGGCCCGGACTAACTCCTGCCCCACCAGCAACCCGCCCAGCCCGAAACCGACCATGCCGACGAGCCGCAGAATGAATTCAACACTCATATGATCTCTGCCTTCCCCGCGCGACTAACAAAAATGAGCGCACCTGTGGCCGTGCACTCATTTACCTGCGTCGATCGCGATAAGATGATGATGCTCGCTCGATGGCGTTGTCCCGGAATGAGTGCTCAAGCAAGTAAAATAAACATGTCGATCCGGCCTGGCCTACCCGATCGATCAGACTCCGGCTGACAACTTGCGGGCATGGTAACATACCCAAAGTCAAAAGTCAACTTTCCGCATAATCTACGGGTCGCCAGACCCGCGCCTACCTTAACAGGACGTTCAGCGTCGCCAGCAGCGCGGTCAGCGCCGACGGTTCATCCGGCGCCGCCGGCTTGTCCGGCGCGGCGTCCAGCGTGCGCACCGTCGAGGCCCGGCCGTCGAGCGTGATCGTGAGGGTATGCATGAATCGATCGCAGCACGTATTCGCCGGGATGTAAGACTCGTTGAGTCCGGCCGCCTGGGCGGCCCGCAGCGCGCCGATGAGCTGCGCAACTTGATCGGGCGTCAACTGCCGATCGGTTCCCGGCCCCCGCCCGGTGTGCGTCACTCGTCCCGTAGCTTCGATCGTCCAGGTCTCATCAAAGCCGCCAATGCCGCCCACCCGTTGATAGTGCAGGATGACGCCCGTGGCTACCGGCGAGTCCAGCGGCGACGCGCCCGGCTGAACCAGATTGGCGCAGCCCGCCAACCCGATTAAGATCAACAACCCGATAATTCCCCGTTCCATCACTCGCATCGTGTAATCTCCATCCCTGAGAACGCCGAAAGCGCTAAAATGTTCCCCTGATCATTTCTTCTTCTGGTCCAGAGCCACTCTCGCCAGCTTCACGGCGATATTCGCGCCGGGTACAATCATGCCAATCGTGTCCGCCCCGATGTCAAACAAAGCATCACGCGAAATATTGATGTTCAGGGAAGGCCGCAGCGCTTTGGCATTGCGCATCTCGCCGGTGATTCCGTCGAACTCGGCTACCGCCGTCTTATCTTTGGGCTTCCAGTGAAACTCAAACGCGTAGATTGGGCGATAGTACAGATCGATCGTTTCGACGGTGACGCCTTCTTCAAACACGATGTCGGCCTGTAGTGGCTTCATCATGGGCTGCAGCGCCTGCCGCACCACGTACGACGCGCGGATTTCCGGCGGCACGACGATGGCGGATTCGCGCCCTGTAAACGACATCAAATCGGTCACCTCGAACTTGGGACCGCCGATTAACGCTGCCAGATCGATCTTCTCGCCCGACAGACCGTCCAGAAAAATCTGCTGCCGTTCTTCATCGCGGCAGTGCTCAACCGCCGTGACCGTGAAGGCGCGGCCGTCTACCGGATAGTCAGTGTCGTGGAGTGTGATGCTCTGCACCTCTGCGCCGGTGACCGGCACGCTGAACTTGCGCGTGCGATCGTACACCTGCCGCAGCGAACACGCCGCATGCCAGAACGGCTCAAAGCGTTTCTGCGTCGCCAGCAGTTCAACCTCTTCCGATCTGGGGCGCTGCAACAGCGAACCCAGGCCGCCCCCGAAGACGTTGGTCCGGCGATCCATCGCACGGGCGCGCGCCTGCTCAGCGCTTAGCTTCTCCGTCAACGCATAGATGCGCTGTTCTGCCAGTTGAATCTCCATCGCCGCCTCCCGTTCAAAACACTGCGCCTGATGGAATCGATGCGCCCGATGGCGCGCCATCAGGCGCAGACCTGCTTTCCCGCTCGCCCCCGGCCTATCTTTAAGTGTCGCTTACGGCACCAGCTGCACGTTACCCGCCGCGGCCGGAATCAGCGACGTGACGGTTTCAGCGTTGATGTCGAACAGGCTCTCGCGCGTGATGTCCCTGTCGCTCTTGGTATGCAGAGCCTTGCCGCTGATCATGACCCCCGTCACCGCGTCAAACTCGGCCACGCCGGTCTTGTTCTTGGGTTTCCAGGCGAACTCAAACGCATAGATCGGGCGGAAATAAAGGTCGAGTGTCTCGATCGCGACCGTCTCTTCCAGAATTTTGTCGGCCTGGATCGGCTTGATCATCGAGGCCAGCACCGATCGGGCAATTTTGGCTGCCGACAATTGCGGCACGACCACCAGCACATCGCCCGTCGACAACGGCGTCAGATCAGTCACCTCAGTCTTGTCTTTTTGAACAAAATCCGCACCCACCTGCAGCGCCTGGCCGTTTACGGCATCCAGATATTGCACCTGCCGGTTCTCGTCGATGCAATGCTCCACCCCCGCCAGCGTGAACGTGCGGACGGTGTTGCTCAGGCCAATCTGCTGGCCCAGCTGCGATAGAAATCCGCCGCTTTGCGTGGGCTGGGCCTGCTGTGCGGCAATCTCAAACTCCTGGCCCAGAATCGTCACCGTGCGCACTTCGACGCCGGTCACCGGCACCGTGAAGTCCTTGTTGCGCTCGAACACGTAGCGCACATTGCAGACCGCATGCCAGAACGATTCGTAACGGATTTCTTTGTAGACCAGATCGACCTCTTCGGGCTTCGGGCGCGAGAACAGGCCGCCCAGGCCGCCCGCCACCGTGTTGATGCGCTTGTCGATCGCCTGTTGTTCGGCCGCCTCAAAATCGAGGGTGGGATTCAACGTGTAGATATGCGTCGGAGCTAAACGGACATCCATGTTGGGTCTCCTGAAATGTGAGTTGAGTGACTCTGGCCTAAGTATAATCTGTTTGCGTCAAAAAATATAGCAGCCAGGGAACGCGATCGGCAAAGTGAGCAATAAGTGAGCAGCAATCGGACTGGTAAACACCTGTCGATCCGGCGCATAATACTGGTCATCAAGCGCGGATTGGTTTGTGACGGGCGGCGCGAGGCCAGATCGATCTTCAAACCTGTTTTGACACGATTTTGCGGCATACTGTAAGTCACAGCGTAGCGGGGGAGCCAATGTCAAAAATCGAGAAGCGCATCCTGATCGATGATTCAACTGAGCGGGTGTTTGCGTACGTAGGCGAGCCGGTGGAGTCACCCGAGGTGTGGCCCGGCCTGTTGGAAGTGCGCGAAGTGCACCATCTGATCGGTGGTATGTGCTATGCCAGCTGGTTGTACAGGCTCACCGGCCTCTATGAGGCGCAGGACATCCGATTGGAATACAAAGCCGATCAGCGCTCGTTGACGAACGAAATGCGTGGCTTCAAACTGACGATGATGTTGGACTTTCAACCAGATTCGGCCTGCGGGCCGCGTCTTGCCCTCGACGGCGACTACACCTACTGGTCACAGTGCTGAATACCAGAGGCCCTGTCGATGCTCAGTCCGCTGTTGATCTTTATGGGTGGCGCGTTGGGGTTGATCGCCGTCGGCCTCGCGCCGATTCTTTCGGCGCGCTTGAAAGGCCAACTCAACTTCCGAAGCAAGGTTGCTTCGGAAGTTTTTGATCAAAAAGTGAGCAACGATTGGGCTGGTGAACGGATAGCGATCGGGTGCATACTCTCTTCAACAAATCCAACCGCGCGAGGAACTGACATGAATGATCAGACCAACATCCAGATCGTGCAGAAACTCTATCAGGCCTTCACGGCCGGTGACGGGCCGGGCATTTTCAGCGTCATCGCGCCCGACATTGATTGGGTCTTCAATGGCCGCTCGACGGATGTGCCCTTTGCGGGGCATTTTCGCGGCCACGTCGAACTGATGAATTTCTTCGGCGCCGTAGCCCAGACCGCCGAAGTGATTGAGTTTGGCCCGCACGAACTGTACGCCTTCGACGACAAAGTCGTTTCGCTGGGCGGCGAGCGGGTGCGCGCCAGAGCGACCGGCAAAGTCTTTGAAACCGATTGGATTCACTTCTACACGATCAAAGACGGCCAGATCATACGGCTGCGTGAATACTACGACACCGCGACGATGGCCGAAGCGTTTCGCGCCGATTGAGAGGCCAGCCATGAAACCGATCGTTGAGCCTGATGAAGCAGCCGCGCTGAACTGGTGCGCGCGGATCGTCAAACGCCCGATCGACACGATCGGGCCGGCGTCGTCCGGCGGTCGGCGCACGATCGTGAGTCGGTGAAGTTGAGGATGCCGTCCACGCTGACGGGAGATTGATCATGCTGACAACCATCACGGCGATGCAGATGAAGAAGCCGATCGGCCCTATGCGCAACTTCAATCCGATCAAAGTGGCGCGCTACGAGAAGGACTGCTGGGTGGCGTACTATCAACGCCGCTGGTTCACACTGCTGCGCCTGTTGATCGGCCTGATCCGCTCGACGTATGGACTATCGTTGTTTCAGGCGATCCGCGCTGCTTTTCCGGCCACGCGCGCGCAGTTGGCGTTTGCGCCGCAGGCTAATGACGTGCCAAAAGCGATCGAATTCATGCGCCAGTTCTTTGCACAGACCAAAGCCATTCATCACGAAGATTTCGATCCGATCGAGGCCGCTCGCGCTGAAGTAAGTTGGTGGGTGGTGCATCGCAAGTTCTTCGGCCACAGCGACCGGCCCGAAGTCACCGAAGCGGTGGCCTGTGCCTATGCGACCGCCTACAATTTGCCGCCGTCGACGGTGTGGGAAGCGGCCCAGTATCGCGCCCAGGCGATAGTCTATTCGGATGCCTGGGTAGGCAGCGCGCGCAACCCTGACAGTCCGCTGCTGGCGAAAGAAGAAGCCGCCTTGATCAAATCGTATACGGCGCTGAAGAAGGCAGTGAGTTAGTCTGATAGTCGATCTATGGAGGCCGTCATGACCGATCGAGTCACGCTTGAACCCGTCGATGCCGCCGATGTCACGATTGTTGTCGACAACTCGATCGATCTTCTGCTGACCAACGAGCGGATCGCGCAGCGCGCGCCGCTTCATCCCAATTGGTCGGAACGCGAGCAGTTGATCGCCGAGCACGGCTATTCGCTGCTGCTCACCATCCAGTCCAACGGGCGCACCGAATCGATCTTGTATGATGCGGGACTGGGCCGCCATACGGTCGCTCATAACCTGGATGTGCTGGGGCTAAATGTGCGCGACATTCGCGCCGTTGTCCTGTCACACGGTCACGCCGATCATCACGGCGGTCTTGAAGGGTTATACGATCGCGTCGGGCGGCGCGCCATGCCGCTGGTGCTGCATCCCGATGCGTGGCATGAACGGCGTGTCGTGTTCCCGACCGGTGTTGAAATCCGCATGCCGCCGCCCAGCCACAACGATCTCGATCGCGAAGGCTGGGACATCATCGAAGAGCGCGGCCCGTCGATTTTGCTGGAAAACAAGGTACTGGTGACGGGACAGGTCGATCGCGTCACCGATTTTGAGAAGGGCTTCCCCTTGCAACACGTTCACACCGATCACGGCTGGGAACCGGACACGTGGATCTGGGACGATCAAGCTGTGGTGTGTCACGTCAAGGGCAAAGGGTTGGTGGCACGGCTCTCACAAAGTCGCAGTTTGTCATGCTGAGCGCAGCGAAGCATCTCTTGCGCAGGCGTAGAGACCCTTCGCTACGCTCAGGGTGACGCCCTTTTGGCTACACCTGCACAATTTGCGACGTTTGTAAATGGACTTT
>JAUQXD010000827.1 GCA_030834835.1 Thermoflexales bacterium
CAGCCAGTTGACCTGCTCCGCATATTCTACGGGCAAGACGCCAAACATCTGCTTGCAGAAATCGTCCTCGTCGTAAGTCTCGGCCAGATGCGTGTGTAATTGTACCTTGTATTGCCGCGCCAATGCCGCCGCCTCGCGCATCAGGTCTTGTGTCACCGAGAACGGCGAACACGGCGCCACCACGACACGTGTCATCGCGCCCGGCTTCGGATCGTGGAAAGTCTCGATCACACGGACACAGTCTTTGAGGATGGCCGCTTCGTCTTCGACGACGCTATCGGGCGGCAGACCGCCGGCACTTTCCCCCAGCGACATCGAGCCGCGCGAGGCGTGGAAACGCAGCCCAATTTCCTGTGCGGCGCGGACTTCATCGTCCAACTTCGCGCCGTTGGGGAACAGGTAGAGATGATCGCTGGCGGTGGTGCAGCCGCTCAGGATCAACTCGGCCATGCCCGTCAGCGCGCTGACGTACACCGCTTCGCCATCCATGCGCGCCCAGATGGGGTACAGCGTCTTGAGCCAGTTGAACAGGCCCGAATCGACGGCAATGCAGCGCGTGAGTGTTTGATACAGATGATGATGTGTGTTGACGAGTCCCGGCAGCACGATCATATCGCGGGCGTCAACCACTCGATCGGCCGTGGCGCGATCGAGCGGCAGATCGGCCATCGGACCGACGAATTCGATCACGTTGTCGCGCGCGTAAATGGCCGCGTCTTTGATTTGCTGTCGCTGCGGGTTCATCGTGATCAACGTGTGGATGTTGCGCAGAAGTAGAGTGGGCATGATTGTCAATCCGTAGAGTGAGATGGGTGCTCAATTCGAAGCGAGTTGCCGACGGAGCCGATCGCATAGCGCGGCCATCTCGTCCGGCCCGCCGTGCGGCGCGTCCGGCCACTCGTCGACGTGCACGCCCCAGAATTCACGCGGCGCACCGGGATAGCGCGGCACGACGTGAAAGTGAACGTGCAGCACGCCGTCGCCGATGACGAAGGCATACACGTGCTCGGCGCGTTCGCTGTCGCGCAGGGCGCGGCTGAGCCGGGCGATCATCAGGCCGCTGGCCTGGGCTTCCTCGTTGGTCAGATCGAACAGGCGCGGGGCATGCCGCTTCGGTTCGATCATCAAGTAGCCCATATAGGCCGTCGCCTGCCCCTCTCGAATCTGGGCATGACCGACGTAGAGGAGAGCGTCTTCGTAAATCGCGCCGCCGGGGATGGTGACTTCGCCGCGATGTTTGCGGCAGATGAAACACTCAGTTGCCGATTGCTGTAAGGCAGTCATGTTTTCATGTCTTCATCAAGGTAGTAAGTGCCGCCAGCCAGAATTACATCACACGCCTTGACCAGCTCTTGCGCCTCAGCAGGCATTCTGACACAGCCTGCCACTCCAAGACGCTGTGCTTCTGGATTGACCCATTTTGGATTAGGCACCATCCAAAATAGAACCGGAATATCTCTCAGTGGTCTGATAGATTTGATATGATGAAAGACCGGAAAACCCGGCTGATGATCGGAGATATAGGTTGTGAACTCCAGAATGACAAGATCGGGTATTTGTTGTTCGATTGATGCCGCTAGTTCATCAAGGTTGGCTGCGATCTTGACCGAATCATTACGGTCTCGGCCAAGAATCAGCTTTACCATCTGCTGAATATCTTCATCGTCGCTTACAAATAGGATGTTGGCGGGTATGCGTGAATTCATGCTCGGTCCTCCCGTCACGCGCGCGGGATGACGTACAGGAACACGATGACGCTGAGCGCCCACAGCGCCAGATCGATCTGCAAAGGCCGATCTTTCAACACCACTTCATCGGGCGGCGCGATCTCGCCACGCACGTGCACCAGATACAGATAGCGAAAGATGGCGTACAACACGAACGGAATCGTCAGCATCATGGTGTGATTGGGCGGCAAACCTTCGGCCAGAAACGTGTACATGGAATAGGCCAGAATCGTGGTCGCCATGACGACGTTGAGCATGCCATCCAGAAACTCCAGGTTGTATTCATTGAGAATGGCGCGCGCGTTGACCGCGCCATTCTTGAGCAGCACGATCTCTTGCCGGCGTTTGGCGAAGCCCAGAAACAGCGCCAGCAGCGCCATGCACATATACAGCCACGGCGAGAAGCGCTCGACCACCACCAGCGGTACGCCCGCCGCCACGCGCAGCACGAAGCCCGCCGCCACGATCAGCACGTCGATGATGACGAGGTGCTTGAGTTTGAACGAGTAGGCCAGATTGATGAGCGCGTAGATGACGACGATCCAGCCAAAAGTGGGATTGAGCACGAACGCCGCGATGAGCGTTCCCGACCCGATGATGATCGCCGCGACCCGCGCGATCGGAATGGGCAGCTGCCCGGACGGAATAGGTCGGAATTTCTTCTTGGGATGCTGACGATCGGCCTCCACATCAGCGATATCGTTGATGATGTAGATCGTGCTGGAGATCAGGCACAGCAAGACGAAGCCGAGAATGGTCTTGCCCAGTGGCCGCTCGAAGAATGGGCCGGGCACAAACAACTTGGAATCGAACACGACGGCGGCGAAGATGAAGATGTTTTTGGTAAGCCACTGCTTCGGGCGCATGGTCTTGAGCAGGGCGCGGAGGATGGTGAACATGCGAGGATTATACAATGAAGAATGCACAATTCACAATGCGCAGTGCATAATGAGGAGGGAGAAGTGACGAGTGACGAGTAATACGTACTGCGTGGTGCGTGGTGCGTGAATGAAAACCTGTCAGGTCTGGCCCGAAGCGGATAGGGTTGTTTTTCAGCGGATAGGGAGCGGATTACCGGATGGGTCAAGGTGCGCCCCGTATCCGCTTATCCGTTTGGGCATGCGCTGAGGGCCTTCATCCGTCGCCCAACTTCGCCCACACCCGCGCCACCCTCATTCCCGCGCGGGCGGGAATCCAGCATCCGATGGGCCGATGGATGCCCGACACGCCCTGTCCGCAAAGCGGGGGCGCGCTTGGCGAAAGCACGCAGGCACGACAGGTTACGACGCGGCCATCTTCG
>JAUQXD010000828.1 GCA_030834835.1 Thermoflexales bacterium
ATCTTGTTCATGCATTCAGGGCCGAACCCGACGTAAGGTGCGGTATAATTCCAAGGTGTTTATCACTCTACCCTGCGGTGCATTGATGCGAATCTTCTTGAGTGTATTGATATTGGCAACTGTAGTGTCAGCGTGTGCAGCGCCCACTACGACGCCACGCCCGATCGCGCCCGCTGCTGCGTCGACCGTGCGACCGTTTCCCGACTTTGGCCCGACGCGGACGACAACGCCCACGCGCACGCCGCGCCCCACGGCCACGGATTTGTTTCCGGCGACGATTGGGCCGGCGATCTTTGATCCGATGATGACGCCGACAGCGCTTGCCGCCGCGCGCTCGGCCGCCAACCAACCGATCGGAGCCGTGGGGACTCGCCGGCCGATCGAGCCGGCGAGCTCGATCGCGCGCGATCATACGATCGCGCGATCGGCGGCACCCGCGATTTTGAATCAAGCGTTGATCGCAGCCGGCGTGCGTAAGCCCAATGTCTATTGGTTCACGTTCGATGCGGGTGATCGCGAAGTGGCCTTGATGATCCAGTACGATAGCCCGCTGCGCTGGCAGCCCGGTTATCTGGATATGTTCCGCGCCGCGCAGCGCGTGATCGGCCGTTACTTCCTGTCCATCGATCCGCCGATCTACAGCGCCTTTGTGGCCGGGACGGACATGACCGGCACCACCGACATCACCGCGCGGCTGCGGCGCTCCTCGGCCGAAAAACTGGCGCACGGTGACATCGGCGAAGAGGACTTCGTCAACAACTACTTTGAATACGTGAATGTGGTGATGACGTGCACCGCCGACGGCTGCCTCGCAAAGATGGCGACGCCGTTCCCGACGTTCGACTTCCCGTTTCCGTTTCCACCTACTCCAACGAAGAAGCCCTGACCATGACCCAAAAATTCGAACTGGTATCCGACTTTCAACCGATGGGCGATCAGCCCCAGGCGATCGAACAGCTGGTGGACGGCCTCAAACGCGGCGATCGGTTTCAGACGCTGTTGGGTGCGACCGGCACCGGCAAGACGTACACCATCGCGCAGGTGATTCAGCGCACACAGAAGCCCACGCTGATCATGGCGCACAATAAGACGCTGGCCGCGCAGTTGTATTCGGAGTTCAAAGAATTCTTTCCGAAGAACGCGGTCAATTACTTTGTATCTTACTACGACTACTACCAACCCGAAGCCTATATCGCGCGAACGGATACCTTCATCGAGAAGGATACCGCGATCAACGAGGAACTCGATCGGCTGCGGTTGGCCGCCACATCGTCGCTGTTCTCGCGCCGCGATGTGATCATCGTGGCGTCAGTATCGTGCATTTACGGCATCGGCAATCCGCAGGACTGGGGCAAGGTCGTCGTCAAACTCACGACGGGCGAGACGCGCCGCCGCGATTTGCTGCTGCGGCATCTGGTCGATTTGCAGTACGAGCGCAACGACATCGCGTTTGGGCGCGGCAAGTTTCGCGTGCGCGGCGACACGCTGGAAGTGCAGCCGGCGTATGCCGAAACGGCGTATCGCATCGAGTTCTGGGGCGACACGGTGGAGCGCCTTACCGAGATTCAGCCGTTGACGGGCGAGATTCTGGCCGAACATGCGGGCGTGGAAATTTATCCCGCCAAGCAATTCATCACGTCGGAAGAGAAGATGCAGCGCGCCCAGGCCGAGATCGAAGCCGAATTGGCCGAGCGGCTGAAGTTCTTCAAAGAGCACGAGATGTATCTGGAAGCGCAGCGCATCGAGCAGCGCACCAAATATGATCTGGAAATGCTGCGCGAAGTGGGTTACTGTTCCGGCATCGAAAACTATTCGCGGCACTTTGACGGCCGATCGGCGGGTGAACCCCCGTGGACGCTGGTCGATTATTTCCCCGACGATTTTCTGCTCGTGATGGACGAGAGCCACATGACGCTGCCGCAGGTGCGTGGTATGCACCACGGCGATCGCAGCCGTAAAGAAGAACTGGTCAAGTACGGTTTTCGCTTGCCCAGCGCCATCGACAATCGACCGCTGATGTTTGAAGAGTTCGAGCAGCGCATTCGACAGGTGATCTTCACGACTGCAACGCCCGCCGCCTACGAACTGGAACACTCGCAGCAGATCGTGCAGCAGATCATCCGCCCGACTGGCTTGATCGATCCCGAAGTGGAGATCAAGCCCGTGAAGGGGCAGGTGGACGATCTGATCGGGCAGATTCAACGACGCATCCAGAACGGCGAGCGTGTGTTGGTGACGACGCTGACCAAGCGCATGGCCGAAGACCTGGCCGATTACCTGAAGGAACTCAACATCAAGGTGCATTACCTGCACAGCGAGATCGAGACGTTTGAGCGCATCGAGATTTTGCGCGATCTGCGCCTGGGTGCCTACGATGTGGTCGTCGGCATCAACCTCTTGCGCGAAGGGCTGGACTTGCCGGAAGTGTCGCTGGTGGCGATTCTGGATGCAGACAAAGAAGGCTTCCTGCGCAGTGAGACGTCGCTGATTCAGACCATCGGCCGCGCGGCGCGACACTTGCATGGCAAGGTCATCATGTACGCGGATAAGATCACGGATTCGATGCGGCGCGCCATCGACGAGACGAATCGCCGCCGCACGATTCAGGAGACGTACAATCAGGAGCACGGCATCGAACCGGCCAGCATCGTCAAGGCGGTGCGCGATCTGATCAGCAACGAGCCATCGGCGCATGCGCTGGCCGAAGCACGCGAAGCGTATGTGGCCGGCGGCAAGATGCCCAAGGACGAACTGGCCCGCCTGATCAGAGATCTGGAAAAGGATATGAAGCAGGCGGCCAAAGATCTTGAGTTCGAGAAGGCCGCGCTGCTGCGCGATCAGATCATTGAACTGCGACAGCAACTGGAAGCGAAGGACACGCGGCCCGAGTGGGAGAAGTTGCGCGACACGGCGGCGTAGACTAGAGGCTTGCGCTCCAGGCGGACGATAGCCCGCCGTGCCCAAACGTTGGATTGTCACGCGCAGCGTGCGCGAGCACTGGCCCAATGGCAAGCAGGATTTCCTTCAGAGAGACTACCTCATGACGACCGGTCGCATCATGTATCTGGCTGATCCGCCGCGGCGCGTGCCGTGGACGGTGATTGCCGCCGCGATTCCGGGCATGATCGGATCGATGGGCGCGCTCTTCTTTCTGTTCGGCATGTTGTTCGTGGTGATCTTTTCCGGCGACGTTCGCCCATTGGAAGAGTTGCGCCTGAGTTCGGCCACGACGACGGCCACCGCCACCGTGACTGACGTGCGCGAAACCAATTCGACTGAAAACGATGTGAGCGTGTATGAGTATCGCTTTACGTTTCGCACGCCCAATGAGACCGATGTCACCGGCAAGAGTTATTCCACCGGCCGGATCTGGTCGAAGGGCGAACGCGTGCCGGTAACGTATCTGCCCGACAAGCCCGGCGTTGCGCAGCTGCAAGATACGCGGCATACGGAGTTTCCGTGGTGGACGGCGTTGCTGGTGGGCATCTTCCCCTTCATCGGCGGCGTGATGCTATTGCTTGGTGCGTTGAGCGGCTGGCGGCAAATTCGGTTGCTGGCGCTGGGACGGCTGGCGTATGCCCGTTGGATCAACGTCACGGCGACGAGTACAACCGTCAACGATCAGCCGGTGATGAAGTATGCGTTTGAGTTTCAGGCTGAGGATGGTCAGATGTATCAGGGCCACTCAAAATCATTGCCCAAAGCCCAGTTGGGTGATGAGGCCAATGAACCCGTCTTGTACCTGCCCGCCAATCCCGATCGCTCCATGCTGCTCGACGCGGTGCCGGTGCGCTCCTCACTCTCGGCCGACGGCAGCGGGCAGTGGCTCAGCGATGGCAATCCGTGGCCGATTTTGTGGAGCAGCCTGATCGGTCTGGGAGTGTTGGCGGTGATGGTGTTTGTGCTGTCGCGATTTTTCTAGGGACGATCGGGCCACAGCGTTCGCGTCAACTCGATCAGTTGGCGACGCTGCTCGGCACTTAACTCAACTTCGGGCGAGTTGGCCGAGGTTGTGTCGCAGTTCTCCACGATCAACACGGTCGCCGCTTCATCCAGCGTGTGTGTGTGCCACGCGCCGCACTTGACGTTGTAGAGTTTCAGCGGCTGCATATCTTGCGCGTGAATGGTCCCGACTAATTCGTCGCCCTCGCCGAGGAAGAGAATGCAGCGCCCGCTGAGCAAGACAAACACCTCGTCGGTCTCGTTGTGCCGCTGCATCTTGCCGATGTTCTCCGGTAGCAGTTCGTCGATGTAGCGCAAAATCGCTACGCGCCACTGCTCGTAATCGACCAAGGGCTGATAGCCTTCGCCGGTGTAGTCGCTGATCTCAAGCAGATTTGGGTTCATGATTTGACCGTGAGAGTAACTTCAAAGATATGCGATTGGGCGGCGTCCAACGCATCGATCGTGCTGCGCGCGATCAAGGCTGTCTCGCCGTCACGCGCAAACGCGATCGATGCGCCGTCGAGTTGAAGCGTCGCGATGTGATACTGATCGAAATTCAATCCGCTCGGATTGTGATAGATCACTTTTAATGTTCGACCTGCAAACAGCGTGCTGATGCTAGCGTGACCATTGGCATCGAATTGTGCGGGCACGAGTTTGGGCGACAACGTGAGATCGCCCCACGCGCCCTTTACGCCGAAGACCTCCGTCACCAGTGTGAGCAAGTACCAACTCGCCGCGCCCGTCAGATACGGATACACCCCACGCCCACGCGGCGTGATGTATTCGGGCAAGCCGGGATACATACGGCTGACCTCGAAGTTCTGGCAGTGCTGATAGAGGCCATTTAGCGCTTTGTAGCCTTCGTCGATCAGGCCGCGTCGATATAAGGCGTTGGCGTACATCACCGCCATGTGGCTGAACATCGCACCGTTTTCCTTGTGCCCGAACGCGAAGCCGAAGCAGCGCCCCAGATTGAGCAGCACTTCGCCAAAGTCCGTATTGAGCCGATAGCCGCCCACGCGCGCATCATACAAATACCGATCGGCCGCCCGCGCGATGACGCGCGCCCGTTCGTCGTTGGCAACGCCACTCATCAGCGCAAAGACCTGCCCCGTCAACGTCATCCGCACGCCGTTGAGATGATCGCCCTCGACGCGCCGCCCGTCGTCGTCGTAGTAGCCGTTGAACCACGCATAGCCATCGTGATTGGTGATCCACTCTTGTGCGCGCAGATGATCGAACAACCACTC
>JAUQXD010000829.1 GCA_030834835.1 Thermoflexales bacterium
CCGCGCAAAGCATCGAAGGTGAAGTTCAAGCGTGTACGATAGTGGGCGGTCGCGTACAGGTAACGCAGCGCGATCGGATCGTAGCCGCGCGCCATCAGATCGACCAGGCGATAATCGTTGCGGGTAGACTTCGCCATCTTCAGGCCATCGACCAATAAATGCTGACCATGTACCCAGTAGTTGACGAAGGCGTGGCCCGTTGCGCCTTCGCTCTGCGCGATTTCGTCCTCATGATGGGGAAAGATCAGATCGACGCCGCCGGTGTGAATGTCGAGTTGTTCGCCCAGATGCTTAAACGACATCGCACTGCACTCGATGTGCCAGCCGGGAAAGCCTTCGCCCCACGGGCTGGCCCACTTCATCTCGCGGCCCGGCTCGGCCGCTTTCCACAGCGCAAAGTCTTCGACCGCTTGCTTGTCCGTCGCCACTTCGCCGCGCACGCCGCTTAGCAATCCTTCCAACTCGTTATGCGATAAACGGCCATAGTTTGGGAACGCTGAAACATCAAAATAGATCGTGCCGTCGGACTCGTAAGCCAATCGGTTGGCGATGAGCCGCTGCGTGATGTCGATCATCTCCGGGATGTGCTCGGTCGCGCGGGGGAAGACGTGCGCGGGCAGGATGTTGACCTTCGCTTCATCGTCCAGAAAGGCTTGCGTGTAAAACGCGGCGATTTCCAGCGGTTTTTTACCTTCTTTACGCGCCGCCGCGATCAACTTGTCTTCGCCGCGATCGAGCAGTTCTTGCCGCATGTGACCCACGTCGGTGATGTTCTTGACGTGCTTCACCTCGTAGCCAAAGTGCAGCAGCGTGCGGCGCAGCCAGTCAGCCAGCATGAACGACCGCAGATTGCCGATGTGGATGAAGCGATACACTGTCGGTCCGCAAGTGTACATCTTGACGCGCCCCGGTTCGATCGGCCTGAAGAGGTCTTTCGTGCGCGTCAGTGTGTTATACAGCCGAAGTTCCATGTTGTGTCCCGTAGGTGTCATTCCGAACCGCCGACTTTTCGCGGTGAGGAATCTCAACCGCAACAAGCAGAGATTCCTCGCTTCGCTCGGAATGACGCGCCAATAAAAACGCGGAGCGTACGCTCCGCGTTGATTGTAACACCTTTGAATCGGCCTCGCAGCTACATGTGCACTGACTGTCCCAGCACTGCCTCGGCCGCTTCCATCATCGCCTCGCCGAGCGACGGATGCGCGTGCACCGCTCGCCCGATCTCATGCGGCGTCAGTTCATTGTTGCGGGCCAGCACCCATTCCGGCAATAACTCGGTGACTTCCGGGCCAATCATGTGCACGCCCAGGATCTCGCCGTACTTCGCGTCGGCAATGACCTTGACAAAGCCGTAGGCCTCGCCCAGCCCTTGCGCCTTGCCGTTGGGCAAAAAGTTGAACTTGCCGACTTTGTATTCAAGCCCGCGTTCTTTGGCCTGCTTCTCTGTAATACCCATCGACGCGATCTGCGGGTGGCAATAGTAGCAGCGCGGCATAGCGTCGTAATCGAGTTCGTGCGTCTCAACGCCGGCGATGGTTTCGGCGGCCACCAGACCCTGCGCCGAGCCGACATGGGCCAGCATCAATTTCGCAGTCACATCGCCAATGGCGTAGATGTTGGGGACTGTCGTGTGAAACCGGTCATCTACCACAATCGCACCGCGTTCGGTTTTCACGCCGACGCTCTCCAGCCCGATGCCTTCGGTATTCGGCGCAAACCCGATCGCGATCAAGGCTTTGTCGCCATGGTAAGCCTGACCGCCCGCCTTGACCTCGACCCCATCGGCGACTTTCGTAATCGATTCGACTCGCGTATTCGTGAGAACCTTGATCCCCTGCTTCTTGAGATGTTTCTCCAGTTCTTTGCTGACCTCTTCGTCTTCCAACGGTGCGGCATTGGGCAGCATCTCGATGATGGTCACTTCCGCGCCGTACGATCGGAACACGTAGCCAAACTCCAGCCCGATCGGCCCGGCGCCGATAATGACGATCGATTTGGGCGGCTGCGTGATTTCCAGTGCGTGTCGATAGGCGATGATGGACTGCCCGTCGATCTCAACACCCGGAATGCCGCGCGCCCGCGCGCCGGTGGCAATGATAATGTTCTTCGACTCGATCACGCCCGTGAAGGCGTTGCCGGCGACCATCGGCGCATTGTCGACCGCCATGATTTCGACATGTGTGGCATCTTTCAATTTGCCGACGCCCTGATACACATCGATCTTGTTCTTCTTCATCAAAAACTGCACGCCTTTGACGCGGCCGACCGAGACATCACGACTGCGCTTGTGCGCCACGCTGTAATCCAGGTGAAGATTCTCAAACGTGAAGCCGAACTCCTTGCCGCGCGCAAGCAGATTGGCGATCTCGGCGTTGCGCAGCAGCGCCTTGCTGGGGATGCAGCCCCAGTTCAG
>JAUQXD010000830.1 GCA_030834835.1 Thermoflexales bacterium
TTGAGGCTGACGCTGACGCGCGCATTGTCGCGATCGAGCGGCGACAGGTCGTGCGTCAACGACGTATCAACGGGCGTCAGATACGCCATCGGCCCCATCATGATCTCATCCGCGCCCAGCGTAATCATCGTGGCTGCCGACGCGCATTCCAAAGGCACCAGCGCGATCAAGCGAGTGCAGTACTGGCGCAGCAGATTCACCAACCGCAGCGAAGCCCGCCCGTCGCCGCCGCTGGATTTGATGTACAGATACATGAGGTCTTGCTTGCCGATCTTCTCCAGCAGTTCATACAGCGCGACAACGTCGTTATGGCAGACCGAGCCTTGCGGGCTGTTCCAGTAGGTGACGATCGGACCGCCCAGCGACGCGGCCACCTGCTCGATCAAGATTTGCGTTTGATCGAACAGCACGGGGGGCTGCTTAACTTTGGGGGCTTCAACGGGTTGATCCATGTGGCTCCTTCAAGACACTCAAACTTGCGCGGTGGTCAATGCTTCCAGAAAAGTCTGCGTGATGTGTTCGAGTTCAGCTTCGGTTGAGTAAGTGGCAACTTTCAAATTCGGCGCGGGATTGCCGGTGATCATCTTGCTCATGCGCAAACCCGATCGATACACGCACAACACCGGTTTGCCCAACTGCACGGCCAGACCGTATTCATAGCCCACACCCAGCGACGGCGTGCTCACTTCCGCGATCATCACGTCACATTCATGAACCCACGCGACATCGCGCTCGAAGACGACGCGCGGCGATGTATCTTTCTCGCGTTCCAACACGTCGGGGTCGGCCACGTGCGCCGATAGAACATCATAGCTCAACGCTTGCAAATACGCGACCAGCTGTTGATAGATCGCCGCGTGTTCGCGCCCGCCGCTGATCGAGCCGGAGAAGTAAATCTTCATGCGCGCGATTATACTGGAAATTGGAATTTGGAGGTTAGAGATTGGATGTTGGATGTTAGATGCTAGAAAAGAGAGGAGCCGCGACAGCGACTCCTCTCTCCAACTTCCAACATCCAACTTCTAATTTCAGTATCGCAACAACGCCGCGATACCGGCCTCCGTCAGGCCCATGTGACCGCGCACCATCTCCACCCGGCCGCCCTGTTCCACGACTTTGCTGATCACTGCTTCCACTGCGTCGGGAATCTGATCGAACGTGCCGCTGCAGTACGGGCAGCGCGTCATCGACTGCGCGCTGAGATAGCCGCACTGGCCGCAGCGATACCCCGGCGCCTGGAAACCTTCCGCGATCAGCAGCGTCTGCACCTGTCCAGCGTGCGCCGCGCGCAGCACGTCGCCTAGCCGGGCTGCGCCATGGCTGTTCTTGGCCGCCGCGGTGATTGCCGCATCGGCCAGTTCGGCTTCACGTTTGGCTTCGTACTCGTCGATGACCTTCAGCGCACGATCGCGCACCGCCAGATCGGGTTCGCCGATGTCGGCCGCAAACGCGCCGATCACTCGATCGGCCCACGGTTGCGGCAGATCGCCGCGCAGTTCGTTCAGCACTTCGGCATTGCCGCCCAGCACCACGTAGCGCGGCGAGTGTTTCTCGCAGAACGCGGCCAGCGCCGCCGCGGAATCTTTGACGTTGCGTTTGATCTTCTCGGACTCTTTCCGCTCAGTGGGCGCATCGGCATCGCGCCGCCGACTGGTGGAGATGGCATTCACACCTGACTTGGACCTGCGCACTTCTTCACCCAACACGCCTTCACCATCGACGATTTCACCCAACTGCACAAAGATAAAGCGCGCCCCCTGCCGATCGACGATGGCGGCGACAAAGCGCCCGTAGGCATCCCACAGATTCGCCAGCGGTGTGATGTGCGGTTTAGGGCCGACGAAGATCGAATCGCCGATCGGGACGGCGAGTGAATACACTTTCCAGAAGTCCTCGTGCTGATTCGAAAAGATCGCCAGCCCGCGCCCACTCCAGTCATATTCGTGATCAAAGAATGCTTCGATGCGAGCGGCGTCGCCGTTGGCGCGGCCGCCGACGCTGCGCAGCAAGTGGCGCAGGGTCAGGCGATATTCATCACGCGTGCGTTTGGTGGGATCAACATTGAGGGTCAAACTCAATACGGCAGGGTGACCTTGATACTCGGCGAGCTGCTGCAAATCATCTTTGCTAAACATGACACGCCTCCTGAGGATGATAATCGAGCACAGCGCGATCGCCGCGCTCGTGAATTACCGGGGACGATCAGCCAGCGTCAACGGCAGCTGAAGAGTTTGGCCGTCGCGCAGGATAGTGAGTGTCACCTCCTGACCAACCAGTTTTTGACCTGATAAATACGCGATCATCTGATCGAAACTGACAATCGGATCGCCGTCGATAGCGGTGATAATGTCGCCGCCCGTCACAACCGGAATGCCCCGCACCGTGATCTGCCGTTCGCCGCCGCGCACGCCGGCTCTATCCGCCGGGCCGCCATTGACGACGGATGACACCAACACGCCTTTGTCCACCGGCAGTTTCAGCGCCACAGCCAGTTCGCCGATAGTGAAATGATTGTCGACGCTGACGCCCAGATACGGATACGAGGCGCGGCCGTCTTTGAGAATTTGCTCGGCCACACGCCTGACGGTGTTGGACGGAATGGCGAAGCCTACGCCGGAGTTGGCGCGATTGGTGCCGTCGGTGCGGATGGCGGCATTGACGCCGATGACTTCGCCCCTGGAGTTCAACAGCGGCCCGCCGGAATTACCGGGGTTGATGGCCGCATCGGTCTGGATGATGTCGGGGTTGCTAAAGTTGCCGGCCGCGCTGGTTGGCCCATCGGCGGGCAGCGTGCGGCCTTTGCCGCTGACGATGCCGACGGTCATGGTACCCACCAGACCAAACGGGTTGCCGATGGCGATCACACGTTGTCCGACCTTCACGAGGTCCGAGTCGGCGATGGGGAGCGGCTGCAATTTGGCCGCATCGACCTCAACTTTGATGACGGCCAGATCACTGTAGGAGTCGGTGCCGATTAGCTTAGCCACTGCCACGCTGCCATCGGCAAAGGTCACGTCGATCTCATCCGCGCCTTCGACGACGTGGTTGTTGGTGACGATGTGCCCGGCCAGATCGATCACGAAGCCGGAACCGGAACCGAACTCGGTCAGATCGCCGCCCGTGCCGCCCGATACATCGATGTTGACCACGCCGGGATTGGTGCGCTCGTAGACGTTTTGCAGCAACAACTCAACCGCATCGGCGGAAATTTCGATCGAGGGTGGCAGCGGCGTCGGCGGCACGGCTGACGTCGGCTCGAGCTTGCCGACAATGATCGGTCGGGGCGTGGGCGTTTCAAACACGCTGAATTCGCGGCAACCGGCTACTAAGAGAATGGCAATAAGGACAATAGTTACAGACTTGATCGACTTCATCTCTATCCCTCGAACTAAACTGGGCAGATTGGTAAGTTAGTAAATTAGTAGACTTGTCGAGTCGTACTGGCTTGCATAACAAACCGCCCACTAATCTACACTTCTACTAATTTACGACTTTACTAATCTACCACTTACCTACTTCCGATACTGTGCCAACTGCTCAAAGAGGTTCTTTTCAATGCCCGTCAAACTGGTGGGCAGCGTTACCTGCACCTTCACCAGCAAGTCGCCATGATTTTGGGGTTCACGCAAGAACGGCATGCCCTGTCCGCGCAGGCGGAACACCCGCCCCGGCTGCGTCTCGGGCGGAATCTTCAGATTGACATCACCCGTCAACGTGGGCACGGTCACTTCGCCGCCCAGTAGGGCCGTATACAGATCAGTCGTCACATCGGTCTTCAGGTTATCGCCCTCGCGCTCGAATTTGGGATCAGCCGCGATATTGACGACGAGGTACAAATCGCCCGCCGCTGCGCCCGATCGGCCGGGGTTGCCCTGACCGGCCACGCGAATGCGCGAGCCGGTTTTGACGCCGGCCGGGATTTTGACTTCCAGTGTTTGACCGTCTTTTTGCACCGTGAGGGTCGCGCCGGTGTACGCATCGCGCAGGCCGATTTCGACCGGCTGATCGATGTCACGGCCGCGCGTTGGGGCGCGGGAGGCCGATCGGCGCGCGCTATGCGCGGGACCCGCCCCGGGTTGGCCCTCACCCGCCCCGCCAAAGATGCGCGTGAAGAAATCGGAGAAGCCGCCGCTGCCGCCAAAGAGATCGCCCATATCGACGGTTTCACCCCCGGTCGTCCACTGATTCCAATCGAAACCGCCCGGCTGACCGCCCATGCGTTCGTATTGCTGCCACTGCGAACCCAGCGTATCGTACTTCTTGCGCTTTGCGGGATCGCTGAGCACTTCATTCGCCTCGTTCAATTCCTTGAACCGGGTTTCTGATTTTTTATCGCCGGGATTGTTGTCAGGATGAAACTGGCGGGCCAGTTTGCGATAGGCCTTTTTGATTTCGTCCTGCGTGGCTGTGCGCGGGACGCCGAGGATTTGATAGTAGTCTTTATAGTCCATTATCGCTCGCACTATGCACCCGTCAAACGTGTGCATCTGAAATTATTATACCCCGAATAGGGCGTTGTAAACGATCAATACTTGCTCCGCTGTAAGGCAAGTTGCCAACTTGCCCTACGACGCTGGACTTTCCCTTCGGCAGTGAATGTGCCGCCTGCCCAGGAGCAACTTCTATGTTAAGACCATAGTGTTAGAAGGACGTTAATGGAGGATGATCACCCAAAACCATGCCTTATGTCACTCGTCTACACCGCTCGAAAGTGCGATATTTGATGGGTTGAAGCACTATACTTCCCAACCGTGCGCCACGGGCGAGGGTTGAGACTCAAACGCAGGAGATAAAGCAATGGCAAGACAGATGGTAACTTTGGACGGCAACGAGGCCACCGCCTACGTTGCATATCGCGCCAGCGAAGTGATCGCGATTTACCCGATCACGCCGTCGTCCACGATGGGCGAGTGGGCCGATCAGTGGATGTCGGAAGGCAAGAAGAACCTTTGGGGTACCATTCCGCTGGTTCAGGAAATGCAGAGCGAAGGCGGCGCAGCGGGCGCGGTGCATGGCGCGCTGCAAGCGGGGTCATTATCGACCACCTTCACCGCCTCGCAGGGCCTGTTGTTGATGATCCCCAACATGTACAAGATCGCGGGCGAGTTGACGCCGACGGTGTTTCACATCGCCGCGCGGTCGCTGGCCGCGCAGGGTCTCTCGATCTTCGGCGACCACTCGGACGTGATGGCCTGCCGCCAGACCGGTTGGGCCATGCTGTGCAGCAACAGCGTGCAAGAAGCGATGGACAGCGCGCTCATTTCGCATGCGGCCACGCTGGAGAGCCGCATCCCCTTCATCCACTTCTTCGATGGCTTCCGCACCTCGGCCGAAGTGATGAAGATCGAAATGCTGGACGAGTCTGACATCCGATCGATGATCGATGACGAGCTCGTGTACGCCCACAAAGCCCGATCGCTCTCGGCCGACCATCCGGTCATGCGCGGCACCGCGCAGAACCCCGATGTGTACTTCCAGGGCCGTGAGACGGTCAATCCCCTGTATGACAAAGTGCCCGGCATCGTGCAAGCCGCGATGGACAAATTCGCCGGAATCGTGGGTCGGCAGTACCACCTGTTCGATTACGTTGGCGCGCCGGATGCCGAGCGCGTCATCGTGATGATGGGCTCGGGCGCGGAAGTCGTCGAAGAAACGATCGAGTATCTGGCGAAGCAAGGCGAAAAATTGGGCATGATCAAAGTCCGATTGTATCGCCCGTTCTCGATCGAACATTTGATGGCCGCGTTGCCGTCAACCGTCAAGACCATCGCCGTGCTCGATCGCACCAAGGAACCCGGCAGCGCGGGCGAGCCGCTGTACCAAGATGTGATCACCGCCCTGACCGAGTCGTTGATGGACGGCAAACTCGCGGCTATGCCGCGCGTCGTCGGCGGCCGCTATGGCCTGTCCTCCAAGGAATTCACCCCCGCGATGGTCAAGGCCGTGTACGATGAGCTGGCCAAGCCCCAGCCCAAGAATCACTTCACCGTCGGCATCATCGACGATGTGAGCTTCACCAGCCTCGACGTCGATGCGTCGTTCATCATCGAGCCCGCCGACGTGGTCCGCGCGATGTTCTATGGTCTTGGCTCAGACGGCACGGTTGGCGCGAACAAGAACTCGATCAAGATCATCGGCGAAGAGACGCCCAATTACGCGCAGGGCTACTTCGTGTATGACTCCAAGAAGTCCGGCTCGCTGACCACCTCGCACTTGCGCTTTGGCCCGCGCCCCATTCACTCGACGTATCTCATCACGTCGGCCAACTTCATCGGCTGTCACCAGTGGGTGTTCCTTGAAAAATATGACATCCTGCAAAATGCAGCCCCCGGCGGCGTGTTCCTGCTGAACAGCGTGTACGGCCCCGACGAAGTGTGGGCCAGGCTGCCGCGCAATGTACAGGAACATATTATCAACAAGAAATTGAAGTTCTTCGTCATCGATGGTTATAAGGTCGCCGAAGCCACCGGCATGGGCGGCCGCGTCAACACCATCATGCAGACGTGCTTCTTCGCCATCAGCGGCGTGCTGCCCAAGGACGAAGCGATCGAGCAGATCAAGTACGCCATCAAGAAGACCTACGGCAAGCGCGGCGAAGCGGTCGTGCAGCAGAACTTCGCAGCGGTCGATGCCACGCTCGAGAACCTCTTCGAGGTGAAAGTCCCGGCGAGCGTCACCAGCACGATCGAGATGCGGCCCGCCGTGCCTGCAGCCGCGCCAGCCTTTGTGCAAGACGTGACCGCCACCATCATCGCCGGTCTGGGCGATCAACTGCCCGTCAGCAAGATGCCGATGGATGGCACCTATCCCACCGGCACCGCGCAGTGGGAAAAGCGCAACATTTCGCTGGAAATCCCGGTGTGGGATGCGAACACGTGCATTCAGTGCGGCAAGTGCGTGCTGGTTTGTCCGCATGCCGTCATCCGCGCCAAGGTGTACGACGAGAAGTATCTGGCGGATGCGCCCGCGACGTTCAAGAGCACGACTGCGCGTTGGAAGGAATTCAAAGACCTGAAGTACACGCTGCAAGTGGCGCCCGAAGACTGCACGGGCTGCACCCTGTGCGTGGAAGTGTGCCCCGCCAAGAACAAGAGCGAGACGCGCCTGAAGGCCATCAACATGGCCGATCAACTGCCGCTGCGCGAGAGCGAAGCCGCCAACTGGGACTTCTTCCTGAACCTGCCGGAAGTCGATCCGACCACGCTCAACCTGAGCACGGTCAAAGACACGCAGTTGCTGCAACCGCTGTTTGAATTCTCGGGCGCGTGCTCGGGCTGCGGTGAGACCCCGTACCTGAAGTTGATCTCACAGTTGTTCGGCGATCGCAGCGTCATCGCCAACGCCACCGGCTGCTCGTCGATCTACGGCGGCAACCTGCC
>JAUQXD010000831.1 GCA_030834835.1 Thermoflexales bacterium
TTCCAGTCCGATAAGGACGTGCTCGGCCTTATCGACGAGATCGGCGCACGCGACAAGGTGCTGTTTCCGCGCCCGATTACGGCCATCTACTATCAGGGCCAGTTCCATCCTTTCGATTCGATGTTTACCAACATGCCGCAATTTCTGCTGCGGCATTTCCCGCTCACGGATGTGGCGCGCTTCGGGCTGGCCGGTCTCAATCTGAAATTCAGTTCCAACTGGCAGGCGCTGGAAACCGTCACCGCCGACGAGTGGCTGACGCGCCACATGGGGCAGCGCGTGTACGACTCGATGTGGAAGCCGCTGCTGGTGGGCAAGTTCGGGGACGAGTATTACCGGCTAGTCAACATGGCGTGGTTTTGGGCGCGCATCCATTCGCGCACCACGCGATTGGGGACGTTTGTCGGCGGTTTCCAGGCGTTCTTCGATACACTGGCTGAAGCAGTCCGAAAGCGCGGCGCAGCGATTCATCTGAGCACCGCCGTGCGCGAGATTGCGCCGAACGACGATGGCAGTCTGACGCTGCACACGCCCGCCGGGGCGCTGATGTACGATCGGGTGATGGTGACGACTTCGCCGCGGTTGTTGACGCGCCTCGCGCCCTCATTGCCAGCCGATTATCTATCGCAGCTCAACGCACTCAAGTCGATGGGCGCGGTGGTGCTGATTGTGTCGTTGACGCAGCAACTCAGCGAAAAAGGCTACTACTGGCACAATTTACCCAAAGACGCGGGCTTCCCGTTTCTGGCGATGTGCGAGCACACCAACTTCGTCTCGCCCGAGCACTTTGGCGGCGATCACCTGATCTATTGCGGCGATTATCTGAAGGCCGATCACGAGTACTTCAAGTTCACGGTCGATGAGCTGCTCGATCGGTTTGCGCCGAGCCTCTCGCGCTTCAACGCGAAGTTTGATCGAGCGTGGATCAAGAAGGCGTGGCTGTTCCGCGAAACTTATGCACAGCCTGTGCCGCCGATCAATCACTCGCGCGCCATCCCCGACATCCGCACACCGATCAAGCATTTGTACTTCGCGTCGATGTCACAGGTGTATCCGTGGGATCGCGGCACCAACTACGCCGTCGAGATTGGCCGCCGTACCGCCCGCATGATTGCGGCTGACGCCAATTAACGGTAGAATCGACGCGCTCTCCAAAATCTGAAGCGTTGCCCGTCACCGCTTCTCAATCCATAAAGAGGTCAATCATGAAAAATATTGCCGTTATCGGCGTGGGTTATGTGGGTCTGGTCACCGGCACCTGTCTGGCCGATCTGGGTCATCGTGTGGCCTGTCTCGACGTCAACGTCGAGCGTGTCGAGAATCTCAAGAAATCCATCCTGCCGATCTACGAACCCGGGCTGGAAGAAGTGGTACGCCGCAACATGAACGCGGGCCGCCTGACGTTCACCACGTCCTATGCAGACGCCATCAACGGTGAGACGCCCGAATCCGCCGCCGAATATGTGTTCATCGCCGTGGGCACGCCCAGCGCGGTGGACGGCAAAGCCGATCTCGATTACGTGCGGCAGGCGGCGGAGTCGGTGGCGCAGGTGATGGATCACCCGCTGATCGTCGTCAATAAATCGACCGTGCCCGTGGGCACCGGCGACTGGACCGCGGACATTATCAAATCAAAGCAAGCCCGTCCGATCAAATTCAACGTTGTGTCGAACCCCGAATTCCTGCGCGAAGGCAACGCCATTTACGATTTCATGCAGCCCGATCGGATCGTGCTCGGCTCATTGGAGCGCGAAGCCGCCGAGAAAGTGGCGCAGCTGTACCTGCCGTTGCGCGCCACGATCATGATTACCGACCTGCGCACCGCCGAGATGATCAAGTACGCGTCCAATGCCTTCCTGGCTACCAAGATCAGCTTCATCAACGAGATCGCCAACATTTGCGAGGCGCTGGGCGCGGACGTGAAGGAAGTAGCCACGGGCATGGGCTTCGACAAGCGCATCGGTCGCGCCTTCCTCGACGCCGGTATCGGCTACGGCGGATCGTGCTTCCCCAAAGATGTGCTGGCGCTGGCGCACATGGCCAAGGAGCGGGGCCGCCATCCGCAGTTGATTCAGGCCGTGATGGACATCAACGCCGATCGCCGCCGGCAGGTTGTCGATAAGTTGAGCGAACTTCTGGGCGGCGAGCTGGTCGGCAAGAAGATCGGCATTCTGGGTTTGGCCTTCAAACCCAATACCGATGATATGCGCGACGCCCCCGCCCTGGAAGTGATGAAACTGATCGAGGATGCGGGCGGCCAGGTGCAGGCGTATGATCCGGTGGCGATGAACGTCGCCAAAGCGATGGTGCCGGGTCTGGCGCTGGCCGCAAATCCGTACGAATGCGGCGCGGGTTGTGACGCCATAGTGCTGATGACCGAGTGGAATGAATTCAAGCAGCTCGATCTGCGCCGCCTGAAGAACCTGATGAAAAGTCCCGTCATGGTCGACGCCCGCAACGTGTACGAGCCGAACCTGATGGCCGATATGGGCTTTAGCTATCGCGGCATCGGGCGCGGGCAGAACAACCGTTGACGTGTTGCGGAATACGTGGCGGGAACATTGCACCGCATGTGTGCGTGTGGGATAATTCTTAAGTTCCGACACGCACCATTTTTGTTTATGGGAGAGGCTATGCCAAAAACGATCGTCAAGAAATCAGCTGCTAAGAAACCGGCCATCAAACGCCCCAGGATTATCGCGCGACCGCGCAACGGTCAGGGTGTCCTGAAAGCGATTTTGCCCAACGGCCTGACGGTTATCATCAAAGAAAATCACAATGCCCCGGTCGCCACGTTCTGGAGTTGGTATCGCGTCGGCTCGCGTCACGAGCATACCGGCATCACTGGCATCAGCCACTGGGTTGAGCACATGCTGTTCAAAGGGACGAAACAATTCCCCGGCCGCACTGCCGATCGAACGATCTCGCGCGAGGGCGGCCAGTGGAACGGCATGACGTGGCTGGATTTCACCACGTATTACGAAACGCTGCCCGTTGAGAAGTTCGAACTCGCGCTCGCGCTGGAATCCGATCGGATGGCGAACGCCCCCTTCAGCCCGCGCGAAGTCGAACCGGAACGCACCGTCATCATCTCAGAGAAGCAGGGCGGCGAGAATAGCCCTCGCCGGGTGCTGGGTGAAGAGGTGCAGGCCGCGGCCTTCCACGCGCACGGTTACGGTCACGAAACGATCGGCTATCTGTGCGATCTGCAGACGATGACGCGCGACGATCTGTACAACCACTATCGCACGTACTACACGCCGCGCAACGCAGTGGCGGTCGCTGTGGGCGCGTTCAAAGCCGAAGACGCGCTGGCTTTGATCACCAAATATTTTGGCAAGATTAAGCCCGGCCCGGAAGTTCCGCCGTACAAGGCGTTTGAAGACGAGCAGCGCGGCGAGCGGCGCGTGACCGCAGAAGGCCCCAGTGGCACGGCGTATGTCGAGATCGCGTATCGTGCGCCATCCGCGCACGATGCCGATTTTCCGGCGATGGTGGCGATGGATGCGATACTGGCGGGCGCATCGTCGTTGTCGATGTTTGGCGGTGGCACGACCAATGCTTCATCACGCCTGTACAAAGCGTTGGTCGATACTGAACTCGCCACCGATGCAGGCGGCAGCCTGATTCCCACTGCCGATCCATACATCTACAGCCTCAGCGCAACCGTGCGCAACGGCCATACGCCGCAAGAAGTGGAAGCCGCGTTCGATCGTGAAACCGATCGGATCAGCAGCGAACCCGTGCAGCCCGAAGAGTTGGCGAAGGCCATCAAGCAGGCGCGCGCCCTGTTCGCCTATGGCAGCGAATCGGTCACGAATCAAGGCTTCTGGTACGGCTGGAGCGAGGTCTTTGCCGACTATCGCTGGTTCGAAACGTATCTCGATAAACTGGCCGCCGTCACCGTCGAAGACGTGCAGCGCGTGGCGCAAAAATATCTCAAGCGCACCAATCGCGTGGTAGGTTGGTATTTACCAAAGTAGATTAGTAAATTGGTGATTGGTAGATTAGTGCCTGCGACCGACTACCAGTTTACTAACTTACTAATTTACCAATCTACTGATCGCTGACGAGGAACTCATGCCTTTAGATCCCGAATCCATTCCTAATTCCAAAAATATTGCACGCAAAGAATATGCCAACGGCATGATCGTGCTGGTGAAAGAAAATTTCTCCAGCCCGTCGGTCGTTGTCGATGGTCTGGTGCGCGCGGGCGCGACAGACGATGCGCCGGGCCGCGAGGGCCTGAGCGCGTTCACCGCCGATATGCTGATGCGCGGCACGCAGAAACGCTCGTTTGCCGAAATCTACGAAACGATTGAAGCAGTCGGCGCAACGGTCGATATTTCGTCCGGCATCAACGTCACTTCGTTCGGCACGAAGTCACTGGCCGAAGATTTTGCGCTGGTGGTGGACGTGCTGGCCGAGTCGCTGCAACGGCCCACGTTTCCCGAAGCCGAAGTTGAAAAAGATCGCGGCGAGATTTTGACCAGCCTGCAAGAACGCGCCAACGATACGCGCCGCATGGCCGGCCTCACCTTCCGCGAACTGCTGTATCCGGTTGGTCATCCGTACGGTCGCAGCACCGAAGGCTACACGGAATCGATCACGTCCATCACGTGCGATGATCTGGCACAGTATCATCAGCAGGCGTACGGCGCGCACGGTCTGATCGTGTCGATCGTGGGCGCGATCAAAGCCGACCACGCATTCAAGATGTGGGAAGACGCCTTTGGCAACTGGAATGGCGCGCGCGTCGATCGCGGCTCCATCCCCGGCGTACCTCGGCTGACCGAACGGCGCGAGAAGCGCGTGGACATCCCGCGCAAGATGCAAAGCGACATCGTGCTGGGCTTTGTCGGCCCCAATCGCGCGCAGCCCAATTATCTGACGGCGCGACTGTGCAACTCGATCCTGGGCGTGTTTGGCCTGTATGGCCGCCTGGGCGAGAGCGTGCGTGAAAAAGGCGGCATGGCCTACTACTGCTACAGCCAGGTCGAAGGCGGCCTGGGGCCGGGCGCATGGCGCGTGATCGCCGGCGTCGATCCGGCCAACGTCGATAAGGCGCTGCCGCTGATCCAGGCCGAACTCAAACGCATGATCGAGACGAAGGTCACCGCGCGCGAATTGAAGGACAACAAATCGTACTCGATCGGTTCGATGCCGATCGGGTTGGAGACGAACGACGGCGTGGCCGGCATCCTGCTCGATATGGAGTTGTACGGCCTCGGCCTCGATTATCTGGTGAAGTATCCCGATATGATCAATGCCGTCACCCCCGCGCAAATTCAGGCCGCCGCGCAGCAGTATCTTGATCCCAATAACTTTGCGGTGGCGGTGGCGGGGCCGTTGGCGTGATCAGTCGATCGGTAACTGGTAACCGGTTTATTGGTCAACTGGTTGACCGATTACCGATTGACTGATTGACCAATTACCGATCGACCAATCCACCAGGTAACTGAGGCTTTATGCTTTCCACTGGCGTAGACATTTTGTATATCCCCCGAATGGAGAAAGCGCTGGA
>JAUQXD010000832.1 GCA_030834835.1 Thermoflexales bacterium
GGGATAAAGTCGATCGGGGACAAGATGTACGCGAGAATCCCCAATGGCACCAACTTGGCGGCAAACGGCACCTGCCGATCGCGCACCAGCCGCCAGGTCAGGCGAAAGGAGTTAAACACATTGACCCAGAAGTGGGGTGAACGCCGGTCGGGGGTTGGAATCGTCATAGCTGCCTCCGTACTGCGGTACTAGCTGCGCCTGGTTTGATTATACTCGAACCCTGCACTCCAATACAATCCCAACGCTTCGACAACAAAACTCCAATGTCGGCAGTCATGATCTTAGGTATGCTATCTAGTAAGGGGAATCAGGCAACAAATGGGCGGCGTCAGCGCCGTTCACCGGCAATCATCGGCAGTCAATTTGTAAGACCCAGATTGTCTCGTTTGGGAAAGGACAGAGCCATGAACACTCAGTTGAAACTCCACCGCATCATATCGTTGATGGTCGTCAGCGCGCTGCTGGCGATGACGAGCATGGGGGCGGTAGCCATGCCTCAGACAACGCGCGTCATCGTGCAGGGCGCCAGCCTCGATCAGGCTGTGGCGGCCGTGCTGGCCAATCAGGGGCGCGTCACGGACAAGATCGACATCATCAAGTCGGTCATCGCCGATGTGCCGCGCGCCAATTTGGAGCAGCTGGCCAAAACACCTGGCGTAGTGCGCGTCACGCTCGATCGCGCCGTGAAAGTCTCGGCGGCGTTGAGCAGCCACGATGATCAAGAAGAGGCGATGTTCAAGTTCAGCAAGGCCGTCGGCGCCAAAGACGTCTGGCAGACGGGCAATCTGGGTCAGGGTGTCACGGTTGCATTCATGGATAGCGGCATCGATCCCACCATGGTTTCGTTGCGCCTAGGGCCGACCAGTCTGCGCAATCGGTTCCTGAGCTACTACGATGCGATTGGCGACAAGGTCTACAAGCCGACCAAACTGCTCCAGTCGCCGCGCGACCCGAACGGCCACGGCACGCATGTCGCCGGCATTGTGGGCAACGCCGACCGGGAAGAAGGCTACTACCAGGGCATCGCCCCGGCGGCCAATCTGGTAGCGGTGCGCGTGTTGGATGGGACCGGGACGGGCACTTATGCCGACGTGCTGCGCGGCCTGAACTGGGTGGTTCAGAATAAGGACACCTACAACATTCGCGTACTCAACATGTCGATGTATGCCACGCCGGTCGCCCCGTACTGGGCGGATCCGTACAATCTGGCGGTGATGGCGGCCTGGCAGGCGGGCATCGTGGTGGTGGCCAGCGCCGGCAATGGCGGCCCGGCTCCGTTGAGCATCGGTGTGCCGGGTAACACGCCCTACATCATCACGGTGGGCGCGTTCACCGACAACTACACCCCGAACGATCTGGGCGACGATTACATGCCGCCGTTCTCGGCCTCTGGCCCGACGCTGGATGCATTTGTCAAGCCCGATCTGATCGCGCCGGGTGCGCACATCCCGTCGTTGATGCGCAACAATACCTATCTGGCGCAGGAATACCCTGAGAACCGGATTGAGGGCCACTACTTCAAGATGAGCGGCACGTCTATGTCGGCCGCGGTCGTATCGGGCATCGTGGCGCTGATGCTGAAGGCCCACCCCGAATTGACGCCGGATCAGGTGAAGTATCGTCTGGCGATGACGGCCCGGCCACAGTTCAGCGAGTATTCGGGTGAAGCCGCCTACACGATGTGGCAGCAAGGCGCAGGGCGCGTGTGGGCGCCGGACGCTGTCTCGACCGACGTGACAGGCGCGGCCAATCAGGGCATGGACATCGCCGCGGACCTGGCCGGCACAGATCACTATCAAGGCTGGTCGATCTACGATCCAGAGACCGGCACATTCAGAGTAGATGGTGATGGCTACAACAGTTGGAGTGGCGGTTACAATAGCTGGAGCGGTGGTTACAACAGTTGGAGTGGCGGTTACAATAGCTGGAGCGGTGGGACCACTAACTGGTCAGGCGGTTACAACAGCTGGATTGACGGTTATAACAGTTGGAGCGGTGGGTACAACAGTTGGAGTGGCGGATACAATAGTTGGAGTGGCGGATACAACAGTTGGAGTGGCGGGTATAACAGTTGGAGTGGCGGGTACAATAGCTGGAGCGGCGGGTACACCTCGTGGGCCGGCGGGTATAACAGTTGGAGCGGCGGCTACAATAGCTGGTCCGGGAGTGTGGGTGACCCGACCTGGGCGGCCTCATTTGCAGGCCTGCTGAATCTGCCGAATGCCACATCCTCCGTCGGTATGAACAACTGGGTCGACGGCGACTAAACCGCAGCGTTGCGGTCATGAAAAAGCGCCACCC
>JAUQXD010000833.1 GCA_030834835.1 Thermoflexales bacterium
GCGGCCCACTAGCCGCGCCGGGGACGGCGCTATGAGCGTGAACGGCTGAGTAGTAACGGTTATTGAGGTACAAAATAGCCCGGATTTTGTAATTCTCAACATCTATTTTTGATTCCTCAGGCTTGCTTTGGCCTTCCGCGCAGTCAAAATCGGTTAATTTAGCCTTGCTGTGCAACAGTTTTGGCTTACTGCACTCAAGAATACCGTCACTCAGGCTCAAAACGCCGTTACTTTGTCATTGCCGATAGTTCAGCAATCAAAAAGTAACGGGCGGCAATTGAAAAGTAACACATGGCGAAAGCAAAGTAACGAGCGGCAGTGATAAAGTAACGCCCGGCAATCATAGAGTAACGCTGAGGGATTGAAAAGTAACGGTGAGGAATAGCAGAGTAACGCTGAGGAAGAACACAGTAACGCTGAGGAATGATAAAGTAACCGGCAGGAAGAACAGAGTAACGCGGAGGAATGATTGGGGAACGGGCAGCAACGAAAAAGACGCGCCAGGTCTACGAGGGAGGCGGATTGTAGGGGCGAGGCATTCGCCAATGAGTTCCAGCCTGCCAGAATCCGAGCCGCATCCGGCATTCTGGTAAACGCGAATTCGTGTGCGAATGCCTCGCCCCTACGATTGTGGGTTTTCGCTGTCTATCTCCCAATTGGCGGGATTGTCACGGATGTATTGCCGGATAGCGGCCAATTCGCGTTCATTGCGTATGATGCGATCATGGAAACTGCGCTGCCATACCACCTCGCCCGGCGTGCGCCGAATCCGGTTGAGGCGGCGCGTGGTGATCGATTTGAAATTGCCTACGACGGCGCTCAACGATCCGGGGAGCATCCGTAAGGGCGAGGCATTGGCCGTCGAATGCATGTCGGCCAGGATGTCGGACATGGACACGATGCCCGTCGGCTGAATTGCGTGTGCCAATGCCTCGCCCCTACCTGCACCCGTAATCCATAACACACCATGCATGTGATTGGGCATCACCACATATTCGTCCAACGCGACCGCCGGAGAATGTTTGGGGATGGCCTGCCACAACGTCTCGACCGCCCGGCGCAAGATTGGATCGGCAAACAGCAATTCGCGTTGATGGGTGACGAGGGTGACAAAATACGCCCCGGCCTGAGTGTAATCATAGCCGGTCAGACGCATGGCGTGGCGTTGGTGGTGTTGCGGATTATAGGGCATACCAGATCTTCGTCATTGGGGCGCATTCGCAGCGAGCGTATCGTGCCCATCGTGTAGGGGCGAGGCACGCACAGCGGCCAATGACATCCAGCCTGTCAGAATCCGAGCCGCGTCCGGCATTTTGGTAAACGCGAATTCGTGTGCGAATGCCTCGCCCCAACGATTACCGCCCCATCTTCCCCCGCGCTTGCGCGGCCCGCACCCGCGCGATGTTCTGCTGCGTGATGCGTGCTTCGTTTGCCATACCCACCTGCTGGAAAATGCTCAACGCCTGCTGATACTTTTCCAACGCGGCGGCGTATTCACCTTGCTGCTCGTGAACTTCGCCCATAAGGCCCAAGGTGATACCCATCTTCGGATCGCCCTGTCGTTGAAAAATCTCCAACGCCTCATTGAACGCCGCAATCGCCTCGCGCATCATGCCTGAATCTCGATACAACTTGCCCAATTCGTTGAGGCTACTCGCCGCGCCGGACTCATCCCCGATGCGGCGCAGTATCTTCAGACTCTCGCTGAAACGCTGGAAGGCGTCTTGCTTGCGGTTGAGGCGGTTGAAGATGAGACCCTGCTCGTGAAGCGTGGCAGCGACAAGTGCTTCGTTGCTCACTTTGCGCGCCAACGCCTCCGCCTGCTGGCTGTGGGCCAGCGCCGCGTCGTAGTCCTGCTTGCGATAGAGCATTGAGAGTTGGTGCAGGCTGATGGCCTGACCCTCTTCGTTGCCGATCTCGCGCTCGATTTGCAGCGAGGCTTGCTGCTTCTCGATGGCGCGGTCGAGGTCGCCCATTTGCTGGTAGATGATGCTGATTTGGCTAAGCCCCGCAGCCAAATTCCTCTTGTTTCCCGTTTCTTCACCGACGCGAATGCTTGCTTCTTGCATCTCTAATGCTTCAGCCAGGCGGCCCTCATCTTGAAGCAGCGTCGCCAGATTGCCCTGTGCGACGGCGCGGTTCGGGCCTTCCAGCGAATCGATGCTGCGGCGCAAGAGAGACTTGGCCAGATCGCGCTGGCCCCAGCGGGCGAGCACATCGTGTACGGCGGTGACAATTTCAACCGCAGGCATAACCTGCCCGGCTGCAAAGAGATGGTGCTGCCATTGCAGGGCGCGAGCCATCGACCAGTGGGCACGATCCATGTCCTGAGTCTGTTTGACCCACACGCCGACGACGCCATTGCGGGCACGAGCCAGTTTTTCGATTTGTTCGTCGGTTCGCGTTTGGCCGCTTTGGGCCACGGCCTGCCGCGCGGCATTGACAAACGGTGCACCATAGAAGGCGGCGGCGCGGAGGTGCAGGTCACGGCGTTGATCAGGCGTGAGGGGGTGCAGCAGGTATTCGCGCACGACGGGGTGCAGGGTGTACCACGGGGCAACTTTGCCAGCGGCGTGAAATTGGATGAGGGAGAGATCGAGCAGGTGTGAGAGTAGGGATTGGACTTCACCCTCACCCCACCCCTCTCCCATTGGGAGAGGGAGGGCGCGCAGCGCCGGGTGAGGGAGTAGATCTCTTGCCATTTCCCACCTGAACGGTTCTTCGAGGATGGCGAGGGTGGTCAGGGCGGCGCGTTCATCGGGCGACAGGCGGGCCAGCAGGTCGTTCAGGAAGTACGTCTCCCATTCGTCGGCCAGCATCTCGCCCAGCGTGGGTTCGTCCAGCAGGGCGCGCAGAGATCGGCCTGTGCCTAACCAGCCGTCCAGCAGTTCGATCGTCTTGGGGTGGCCGCCCACGCGCGCATAGGCTTGTAATTGATCGCTCAACGGCGCGGCTTTCAAACGCGGCAGCGCGTTCATCAGCAAAATCGCCTGCCGCATCGTCAGGCCGGGCAGGTGCACGTCCAATCGGTTCTGCGGCGGCAGCGCCTCAAAGCCCGCCCAGCGATAGCGGCCCGTGAAGGCCAACGTCGTGCGCACGTCGTGGGCGGAGAGGAAGCCGCGAATAACGCCTTGCATAACAGGATCGGTGATAGCGAATTGCTGATTGTTGAGTACTGATTGTTGAGTGTTTGACGCAGGTTGATTGAACCATGATTCGAGATTGTCGAAGACGATGACGTAGCGGCGGGCAGACAGCAGTTGCAGGGCTTCGCGCGCCCGATCGGCTGGATCGCGCCCGGCGGCCAGCAGCAGCGCGGCGGCCTCGGCATGCTGGGCCAGCCCCAGCGCCTGCCAGAACGACGCGATCTTGCTCAGCGCATCGACGGGCTGCGAGAGTTCGTGGCAGCGGATGACGAGCGGCGGCGCGTCGAGTTTGACGCCCGGCCGATCGAGCAGTTTGGCGATGACGGTGGTCTTGCCCACTCCGCCGATGCCGCGCACGAAGATGGGGGTGTGTTCGCGCAGCGCGCGGCGCAGTTGTCGCAGTTCGGTGCGCCGCCCCACGAAGTTGCGCGGCAACGGCAGCCCACCCAGATCGCGTTGTTGGGGCGAACCCGTGTGTTCGCCCATTTCATGGTCGCCCGCGCCAGGGTAGACACGCGGGTCTACCCCAACACGGTCAGGATTTATCAACCTCAACCCCGGCGCGCGCACGTACAGCGCGGGCACGCCCCAATCGAAGCGGCGGTAGTCGCCCGGACGTTTGTCGTCGAGGTGGCGCAGGGCCAATCGGG
>JAUQXD010000834.1 GCA_030834835.1 Thermoflexales bacterium
TCATCAAGCCGTTTGATGAAGTAGTGACCGAGGCTATGAAACCCTGACGAGTGAAAAGTGAAACGTGAGCAGCGGCTTTCACTCGTCACTCGTCACATTCCCAGGTCCACAGGGTATCCAATGAGACTACAAGGCCGCAAAATCTATCCAGGTACAGTTACCGCCGAGGCGCTCGTCACCTCGATGGGCATCTCGTTCTTCGGCGGCGTCGATCCAGACACGGGCGTCGTCGTGGAGAAAGGCCACGAACTTGAGGGGCAATCGATCAGCGGGAAGGTGCTAGTGTTTCCCAGCGGCAAGGGATCAACCGTCGGGTCGTACACGCTCTATCGGCTGAAGCTGAACGGCGTCGCGCCCGCCGCCATCGTCAACGCCGAGTGTGAAACGATCACCGCCGTTGGCTGCATCATTGCCGAGATTCCGTGCGTGGATCGTGTCCCGATCGATCAACTGGCGACTGGCGCGCGTATCTCGATCGATGGCGAGCACGGTTTGATTGATATTCACTGGCCGCCAGCGGCCATACCGCCTATCCGGTTGCACTTCGACTGAATCATCGTATCCGGGTCGGAAACCCTGATAATCGGCTAAACATTATAGCCCCCAGTATCTGAACAGGGTCATTGGCGGTAATAAGTAGTATTACGTATTGACGGCACTCCGTGTCAAGCGCATAATACTGAGGCGGATCGCGAACCCCTGAATGCTGGCCAAGGCAGGTGCCTCGCATGGCAGATATTCGAACACGGGTCTCTAACTGGTTGACCGTGCATGCCGATGACGTGGCGGTGCGGCGGCGAGGACGGCTGTTGGCGCTATTTTTGCTGACCGCCAACGTCACGCTCTTGATCCTCACCGTCGTCGACCTGATTGACCTGCTGTCAAACACTGCCGCCTATCACGGCTGGCTGCCGATCGATCTGGCGCTGCTGGGCGGCATGGCAGGCCTGTTCGTCGTCAACCGGCGCGGTCACGTGCGCCTGGCGGCTTGCGTAGCGCTGCTGCTGGTCGTCGGTGTGACCATACTACTGATTCCGCTGGACACGCTTAATGACAGCCTCGTCGTATTTGCCTTGCCCATCACCTTATCGAGTTTTGTGATCTTTCCGGCCGCCTCCCTGGGCACGGCTGCGATCTGCGTGGCCGCTTACAGCCTGATGAATTTCCTGGGCCAGTCTGGTAGCCCGTTCAATTTTCTGGGTGTGCTGACCCTGCTGGTGCTGTCCGCGACGATCTGGATGGTTTCCGGCTGGCTGAATCGGGCACTGCAAAAAGCCGAAGCCGCCGAAGCCGATTTGCGCCGTGACATTGCAAGACGCGAACGCGCCGAAGCCGCCGCGGCCGCCAGTGAGCGGCGCCTGCATCACGTTGTCAACAGCAACATCGACGGGATGCTCGTTGTCTCGGCCGATGGTCTGGTACGCTTTGCGAATCCCGCCGTCGGCCGATTGTTGGGCCGCAGCGATAGCGAACTGCTCAATCGCACGATCGATCTGCCGTTAGCCGATCAGGCCACCACCGAAGCCGTCATTGCCGACACCAGTGGTTCGTTGCGAACCATCGAAATCCGCCTGGCTCAGATCACCTGGGAAGACCAGCCGGCCCGGCTGGCGGCGCTGCGCGACGTGACCGTGCAGCGGCAGGTGGAAGCGGCCCTGCGCACCAGCGAAGATCGCTTCCGCCGGGTCGTGCAAAACCTGGGCGAAGGCGTGGGCATCGTCGATCTGGACGAGCGTTTCGTGTTTGCCAACAGCGCCGCCGAGCACATCTTTGGCGTCGCGTCGGGCCAGCTGGTCGGTCGGACTCTGGCGGAATTCGTCGACGCCGAGCGTCTCCGTGAGATCGAGATCCAGACTCAGCGCCGGCTGCGCGGCCAGGTCAGCACGTACGAGATCGAGATCAAACGGCCCACCGGCGACCGGCGCAGCATCCTGATTACGGGCACGCCGCATCGCGACGCCGAGAACGCCTTCATCGGATCGCTGGGTATCTTCTTCGACATCACCGACCGCAAGCAGGCCGAAGCCGCGCTATTGGCCAGTGAGACGCGCGCGCGCGCGCTGGCCCAGGAGCAACAGGCCGCCAATGTCCGGTTGGAGCGCTATTACCAGGACGCCTTGAGCGTCGATCGCGTCAGCCGGGCGCTGGCGGCCACGCTGGACGAAGCCACCATCTATCGTGTGCTGTATCGTGACATCGTAAGCGATCTGCTGGGCGCGGCGCACCTGATGGTCGCACTGTATGACGATGATCACCAGATCGTCCGTTGCGGCTACGCGGTGATCGACGGGCAAGAGGTCGATCTGGCTCAATTCCCGACTTATCCACTGGGCGTAGGACCCACGAGCGACACCATTCGCACGCGTGAAGCCCGCGTTGTCGATCTGGAAGCCATGCGTGTAGAGTTGGAGCCGCAGGGTCGCGCCGTCCGCATTGGCGACCCGAACGATCAAGCGCCCATGTCGGCACTGTACGTGCCGCTGCTGAGAGGCGAGCAGGTTGTCGGCGTGCTATCCGTGCAGCATTATGAACGCCAGGCCTTTACCGACCGGCATGTCCTGTTGCTTACCACGGTTGCCAACCAGGTCGCCGTCGCGCTGACCAACGCCGAGTTATTTGCCACACTGGAGCACCGCGTCACCGAACGGACGGCCGAATTACAGGCGGCCAATGAGGCGCTGCGCACCAGTGAAGAACGGCTGCGCGCCATATCCGAGGCGACGCCCGTCCCGCTGGTCATCACGCGCCTGTCGGATACCACCATCCTGAGCGCGAACACGCCGCTGTGCGAGATGTTCGGCGTCCCGCCTGACCGCATTGTTGGACAGTTGGCGCGCAATTTCATCATCGATCAGCGCACGTTCCGGCAACTGGTGCTAGAGGTTCATCGAGCCGGCTTCGTCCAAAACGCCGAGGTAGAGGCAAGGCGAGCCACCGGCGAACGGTTCTGGGTCGTCGTTGCCATGCGGCTGATGACGTTTGGAGGCGAGCCTGCGCTGGTCACCGGCTTCTATGACGTGACCGAGCGCAAGCAGGCCGAGCAAGCGGTGTTGGACAGCGAAGAGAAATTCCGCAGCGTCATCGAGCAATCACACGACGGGATTCTGCTGATCGACGAGCACGGCTACATCGTCGAGTGGAATCGCGGCCTGGAAGACATCATCGGCTGGCCCCGCGCCCACATGCTGGGTCGCCGGCTCGATCAGGCCGGGTTACACTCCGCCATGAATGCGCAGCGGGTCACCACCGCCCTCCAGCGCCTGCAGGCGGCCATGCAGGCCGGCGCCGATCACGATCAGCTGGCCGATATGAACCGGCTGATCGAAGAGGACTTCACGCGGCCCGATGGAGTCCGCCGCACCCTGCAGGTCATGCTGTTTCCCATTCGCCTGGAAAAAGTCGCCATGTTCTGCGCCATCATTCGCGACATCACCGAGCGCATCCGCATCGAGCACGACCTGCGCGACGGCGAAGCCCGCTTCCGCCAGATTGCTGAAAACATCCACGAAGTGTTCTGGATGTCGCTGCCGGACAAGAGCCAGGTGTTGTATGTCAGCCCCGCGTATGAAGAGACCTGGGGCCGCACCTGCGCCAGTTTATACGCCGACCCGGCCTCTTACTTTGCGGCCGTGCACCCGGACGATCGGTCTAAAGTAGACACCTACTTTGATCAGCAGCGGCAGGGTCAGCCGGCCTTTGCCGAATACCGCATCGTGCGGCCCGACGATTCCGTCGGCTGGATCTGGGATCGCGCTTTTCCCGTTCACGATGAAACCGGCCGCGTCACGCGGATCGTGGGCGTCGCCGAAGATGTCACCAGCCGCAAGCAGGCCGAAGAGGAACTGCGCCGCGCCCTGCAAGCCGAACAAGACCTGGGCGAACTCAAATCGCGCTTCATCACCATGACCTCGCACGAGTTTCGCACGCCGTTGTCCGGCATCCTCAGCGCCGCCGAACTGCTGGAACACTACGGCCACCGGTGGCCCGATGACAAGAAACTGCGTTATCTGCACCAGATTCAAACCAACGTCACCACCATGAGTCAGCTGCTGGAAGAAGTCCTGATCATCAGCAAGGGTGAGGCGAACAAGATCGAATTCCAGCCCGCCGCGCTGAACGTCGACCAGTTCTGCCGGGAGTTGGCCGAACAAGTGCAGCTGAGCCACCCCTCGCACATCATCCACTACTCTGCCGACTTACCCGACCGCTGCCCGCTACTGGACGAACAACTGTTGCGCCGCATCCTGATCAATCTGCTGGCCAACGCGATCAAATACTCGCCCGCCGCCGACACCGTCGAATTCCACGTTGTTCAGCGCGGCGACGACCTCGTGTTCCAGATTACCGATCACGGCCTGGGCATCCCGCCCGAGGCGCGCCCGCGGCTGTTTGAAACGTTCTATCGCGCCGGCAACGTCGCCGGCATTCAAGGCACCGGGCTGGGTCTGGCCATCGTCAAGAAAGCCGTCGAACTGCACGGCGGCGCCATCGACTACACATCCGAAGTCAATCACGGCACCACCTTTTGTGTGTCTTTGCCCGCGCGCCTACCGCCCGACTGAGAGGAAACACGCCATGCCTACCAGAGTTTTAGTTATCGAAGACGATGGCAGCATTCGCGACAGCCTGCTGGATCTGCTGGAGGCCGAGGATTATGCCGCGCGCGGCAGCGAAAACGGCCTGATCGGGCTGCGCCTCGTCGACGAGTTCAAGCCCGAGCTGATCATCTGCGACATCATGATGCCCGAGCTCGACGGGTACGGCGTGTACGATCGGCTGCAGGCCAACCCGGCGACGGCGCTGATCCCCTTTATTTTCCTCACCGCCAAAGCCGATCGCGCCGATCAACGGCACGGCATGAGCCTGGGCGCTGACGACTATGTGACCAAACCCTTTACGCGCCAGGAAATCCTGCAAACCATCGAACGGCAGCTGACCAAACGCGAATCGCTGAGCAAACGCTTTGACGCCAAACGTCAGGAACTGATTCAAAGCATTGCCCTGTCGCTGCCGCACGAATTGCGCACCCCGCTCAGCGGCATCAAAACCGGCGCTTCGGTCATCACCGAAACCATCGACTCCATGTCCACGGCCGACATCAAGAACATCGTCAACATCATCTATCAGTCTGCCGAGCGGCTGGAACACTTCATCGTCAATTACCTGACCTTCGCCGAACTGGAAATCGTCCTCAATGACCCTGTTCGCCTGAGCCTGCTGCGCGCCCGCACCTGTGGTTCAGCCCGGCTGGTCATCAAGCAGGCCGCGCATACCGCCGCCGGGCGGGCGCGTCGCGACAGCGACCTGTGGCTTAATCTGGGCGACGCGGCCGTGGGCATGGCCGATCTGCATTTGAGCAAACTGGTTGACGAACTGGTGTCCAACGCCTGCAAATTTTCCGCCGCCGGCCAGCCCATCGAACTGTCCACCCGGACCGTCGACGGCTGGTATGTCTTCACGGTCGTCGATCACGGACGCGGCATGACCCCGCAGCAAATCGCCGACATTGGCGCCTACATGCAGTTCGAGCGCAAATTGCACGAACAACAGGGCACCGGTCTGGGGCTGACCATTGTCCGGCGGCTGATGGACGTGTACAATGGCGAGATGACCGTCAACAGTGTTTACGGCTCGTCCACCACTGTCGAAATCAAACTTCTGATCAGGTAGCGCCTCAACTCATGCTTCCACCTACTTCGCCTATCACCCGCAAGCTGCACGGCTGGCAAGCCCGGCTGCTCGATTTAAGCCGGCTCAATCGGCTGCTCTACTTCAAACTCGAGCGGGCCAGTTCCGTACCGATCGTCCAGCCCGCGCCCGCCGATCTGTTTCAGGCGCTGGTCGTGCGCGGTAAAGCACTGACCTTTCCGCTGCCCGATGAACTCACGCTGATCGATCTCGATCAGATTGAGGAACCTCTGCCGATTGCGGAGGAAGCACCCCCGGATGCGGCCACATCCTCAGAAGCAGCCGCTTCAGCAGCAGCGACCGCTTCAACAGAAGCGGCCTCGTCCGCTGAAAACGCTACGCTGGAATCATCCACACCCGATCAACCCGATCGGCCCACGCCGCCCGATCAGCCCGTAACGCTCATTCCGGCGACGCCGCGTCCGCGCAAGCGGTTAGCCAGCGAGCTCACGTCGTCATTGTCCGATGAGCGTTTAGCCCGTGCGCTCTTCAATTTGCGCGCCCGCGCCCGCGCCGCGCTGGAAGAGCAAGGCGTCAACGTGCTCTTTGTCGCCTTCGGCCTGCTGCACTGGATCGATCCGCCTACTAAAGAAAATGTGGCTTCACCATTGTTATTGGTACCCGTCACACTCGCGCGTGAGGCTTTACGCAGACCCTATACGCTCTCGATGTTTGAAGACGACGTGGTGTTGAATCCCACCCTGCTCTACAAACTGCGCACCGATTTCGGGCTTGAGTTACCCGACGTACCCGACGACATCGAAGCCGCCGGCCTGAGCGCGTATCTCGATCAACTCCGCATGGCCATCGCGGCCCGATCGGGCTGGAGCATTTCCGAGGAAGCCGTTCTCGGTGTGTTCTCGTTTCAGAAGATCAACCTCTATCAAGATTTGGCCGAGCACGAAGACCTGTTCGCCGCACATCCACTAATCGCCGCGTTGAGTGGCGCGAGCACACTGCCTGTGCCGCCGGCGTTGATCGCGGCGAATGAACTCGACGAGCGCGTGCCGCCCATGCAGGTCTTTCAGGTGGTCGATGCCGATTCGAGCCAGCAAGAGGCGATTCAGGCCGCGAAGCAAGGCGCGAGTTTTGTGCTGCAAGGTCCGCCCGGCACCGGCAAAAGCCAGACCATCACCAACATCATCGCCGAGAGTCTGGCAGCAGGCAGGCGCGTGTTGTTTGTCAGCCAGAAGATGGCCGCGCTCGAAGTGGTGCAGCGCCGCCTGAACGAAGCGGGCCTGGGCGAATTCTGCTTGCAGCTGCACAGCCACAAACGCGACAAGCGCGAAGTGATCAGGGAACTCGTCGATACGCTCAACGCGCCCGAGGTTGCCATCAAACCGGAGTACGAGGCGGCGTTGCTGGAAGTGCAGTCGGCACGGCAGAAACTCAACGCGTATGCCAATGCGCTGCATCAGCCGCGCTTTGCGCTGCACCAGACGGTTTTTCACGCGCACGGTGAGATGGCCCGGCTGCAAACCGTAGGGGCGACGCTTGCGGTCGCCCAGGGCGAACACACGGGTTCGCCCCTACAATTCGATGTCGGCGACGTGATCAGTGTCGGCGCGTCTGAACTGGCACAGCGCATCGATCTCTTGAATCGATTGGCCGCCCTGCCCACCGTAATCGATCGTTATGCCGATCATCCGTGGCGCGGGGCCACGCTCCGCTCGATCAGTTTTGGCCTGCGCGATCAACTGGCCCGATCATTGGATGAGATCATCAAACTCGTGCCGCCATTGATCGATCAGATCGCGGGGCTGGCGCAAGCGTGTGACCTGCCACAACCTCGCACGTTTGAGGCGGCGCGCCCACTGTTGGCCTTCTTGCAAGAAGTGGAACCGCGTTTGTTCACGCTCGATCTGGATGCGCTGCAGCTGCGTTTCACCACAAAGTACACCTCCATTGTGCGCGGGCTGATGGGTGACTTCCGCGCGGATATGCAGGCGCTGACGCAAGTGCGTGTGTCGAAAGACAAGCTGAGTTATGAGCAAGCCCTGGCGTTGATTGAGCAGGCACGAGAAATTAGAGATGGCCTGACCCCCACCCCTACCCTCCCCCGTTCTATTGGAACAGGGGAGGGCGCGGGCGTTCCCTCCCTTGCTCGCGGATCGAATACGCCAGCCAATCAGCCTTTACCACAGCGAACGGGGGAGGGGTCAGGGGTGGGGGTTTCACTTGCCCCGCTCGATCGCGCCACGCCGCCCCTCACCGATGTCTTTAACCGCAACGTCATCGACACCATCGAGTTGGCGCAATTGCCGCAATGGCTCGCCCAGCGGCGGCCCGCGATCAATCAACTCGATGATTACGCCGCGTTCAATCGCCTGATCGATGAAGCGCCCGCGTTGAAACTCAGCGCCTTTATTGAAGCAGCGCTCACCGCGCAAGTGCCCGCCGCCCGTTGGCGCGACACGTATCTCTTCGCCTTCTGGCAAGCCTATGTCGATGCCGCGACCCAGTCGGATGAGGCGCTGC
The DNA here is from genome assembly GCA_030834835.1 of Thermoflexales bacterium. GTDB lineage: Bacteria > Chloroflexota > Anaerolineae > Fen-1058 > Fen-1058 > JAGOBP01. Next base: position 8,167 of record JAUQXD010000834.1, read on the forward strand.
GCACCTTCGACAGCCGCGCCCACACGACGTTGATCGATCGGTTCAAAGAACTCGATCGGCAGCAGCTGCTGATCGGGCGGGCGCGCATCCGCGCGTTGTTGAGCGAACGCCGTCCCAAATCCTCGTGGATCGAAGCGGCCAGCGCCGAGCAAACGCTCTTGCGCCGCGAGGCCGCCAAGAAGCGGCGGCTGAAGCCGCTGCGCAAGTTATTTGCGGAAATTCCGCGCCTCATCACCGAGTTGAAGCCTTGCCTGTTGATGTCGCCGATCACAGTGAGTCTGCTGCTTGACCCCAACGTCTATCACTTCGATCTGGTGGTCTTCGACGAAGCGTCACAGATCGCGCCGGAAGAAGCCGCCGGAGCGATTCTGCGCGGTGCGCAAACGATCATCGTCGGCGACAAGCAGCAGCTGCCGCCCACGCGCTTCTTCGCCGTCGTTGGCGGCGACACCGACGATGAAGATGGCGATGAAGATACCGGCCGCGTCTTCGACAGCATCCTGGAAGAGAGCGAGGGCCTGAGCCTGCCGCAGAAGATGCTGCTGTGGCACTATCGCAGCCGCGACGAATCGCTGATTGCGTTCTCGAATCATCACTTTTACAACGATCGTTTATTCACTTTCCCCAACGTCGAATTCGACAGCGGCAAACTCGGCCTCGATTTTGTGTACGTGGCCGACGGCGTGTACCGGCGCGGCCTGAACTTGCGCCGCAACGCTGTGGAAGCGAAGCGCGTGGTCGATCTGATCTTCGCGCACGTGGAGAAGTCGCCGGATCGCACGCTGGGCGTCATCGCCTTCAGCATCGCGCAACGCGACGCGATCCAGTTGGAATTGGATCGCCGCCGCCGCGAACAGCCTCAATTTGAAGCCTATTTCGACGAAGACAACGCCGAGCCATTCTTCATCAAGAATCTGGAGATGGTGCAGGGCGACGAGCGCGACGCGATCATTTTCAGCGTGGGTTACGCCAAAGATGAAAGTGGCAAGTTGATCTACAACTTCGGCCCGCTGAATCAGGCCGGCGGCGAGCGGCGCTTGAACGTGGCCGTCAGCCGCGCGCGCTATCACGTGACGCTGGTCGCCTCGTTACAGCCGGAAGACATCGATCTGACGCGCACGACGAGCCACGGCGCGAAGTTGTTAAAGGACTACATGCTCATCGCGCGCGACGGGTTGGCGTCATTGCATCCTGAGCAAAGAGCAGCGGCGTCGAAGGACGCAATGACGGATGATTCGCCGTTTGAAGCCGAGGTCTATCAGGCATTGACCCTCATCCCCAACCCTTCTCCCACAGGAGAAGGGGGAACCCCGTTGACGATTCATCGCCAGGTGGGCGTGTCCGGCTATCGCATCGATCTGGGCGTGGTCGATGCCGATCACCCCGGCCGCTATCTGCTGGGCATCGAGTGCGACGGCGCAACGTATCACTCGGCGCAGACTGCACGTGATCGCGATCGCTTGCGGCAGCAGGTGCTGGAAGGCTTAGGTTGGAAGTTGCTGCGCATCTGGTCGCGGGATTGGATCAGCGATCGGGCGCGAGAGATCGATCGAATTCTGGCGACCATCCAATCGCTCAAGCAACCAAGCGCCCCGATCGAACCCGCTGGCCCGTCGGCCAACGTCGAGACATTGCTCACGCCGCCGCCACAGCCCGAAGCCAAAGTCGATCTACCGACGTATGTGTGGCCGTACAAGCGCGCGAAGTTGGTGTCGTTCGGCGACGATCTGGGGCAGGCCGCGCCCGCCGCGCTGGCGATCGATGTGGCGCGCATCGTGAAACTGGAAGGGCCGGTGCACGTGGATGAGGTCTTCGAGCGCATCATGGACGCGTGGCACGTGACGCGCGCGGGCCGCCGCATCAGCACAGTATTGACACAGGCGATTGAGTTGGCGGCGCAGGGCGGCCAGATCGATCAGCGCGGGGATTTCCTGTGGCCGATCGGGCTGGACAAACCGATCGTGCGCACACCTGACGAAGGCGACGAACCGCGCCCGATCGAACACATCGCGCCAGAAGAGATCGCGGAGGCGGCGGTGTTGTGCGTCAGCGAAGCGCGCAGTTTGTCGCTGGCTGATCTGGCGCGCGAGACGGCGCAATTGCTGGGCTTTGCCCGCAACGGTCCGCGGATCGATGAGGCGTTGCAAGCGGCGATCGAAACGCTGAAGACCGAGAGGCGCATCGTCGAAGAGGGCGACTCGGTGCGTGTAGCATGAGAATAAAAACCTCCCGGCGATTCACCAACCGCCGGGAGGTTTTTTGTTGCGTTACTTGAGGATGAGCGGCAAGTAGATGTGATAGATCACGAATGTGGCCGTGACCGATTTGTCGCTAAGCATGTAAACTGAAGCGGAACCGGCTGTGCCGTTAGCATCGCCGCTCCAGCCCCCGAACCCCCACGGCGCAGATGTCGAGGCTGTGAGGGCAACCACTGCACCGTAAGCGTAGGGATGGATGCCGACCGCTGGGGTCACGATGCCAGTGCCGACAACGGTCACGGCAAGCATACAGTCTGGCGCAGTCTCATATTCGTATGCGCCGATGTCGAAACCGCAGCCTGCCGGGCGGGGATTGCCGTCGAAGTCGATAGCCACATTGTCATACAGCTCCACGCCCCGATTGAGGGCTTCGCTGCTCGCAGTGAGATGGTAATCGCCGCCGATCAGGTCAACGAAACCTGGCACGCCGTTGAACGAATGACTGTCGAGATCGATATTACTTCCCACGTAGGGCGTGATGACGCCGGAAAACAGCGTCCGATACTC
>JAUQXD010000835.1 GCA_030834835.1 Thermoflexales bacterium
CGCCGTCGCGATAGCCCTGGCCGCCAAAGTTGACGAACAACGGAATCACCGTGATGCCGAATTCATCAATGATGGACTGCGGCAAATCACACGTGCTGTCGGTAACGATTTTGATAGTCATGCTGGTCTCCTGACGAGTGACGAGTAACGAGTGAATTTTTCTCACTCGTCACTCGTTACTGAACCATTACTGGCTGCGAGTTCAATCGCGCGCCAGCTGCTGTATCGCGCAGGTGCAGGCCTGCCAGATGATGCTCGTCTGAACGTTTGACAAACGACTCGATGATTTCGCCCTGGCCATCGGTGATGCGCACGACCTGGCCGTCTTGCATCTGGATCACGCGATCGACGTATTCGGTCAGGCGCAGATCGTGCGTGACCATGATGCCGGCGCGATTCTGCTCGTGAATGAGATTGGCAAACGTCTCGACCACCTGGAAAGCGCGCTCGGTGTCCAACGAGGCTGTCGGTTCGTCGGCCAGCACCACACTGGGATTATGAATCAGTGCGCGCGCAATGGCCACACGCTGCTGCTGTCCGCCCGACAACTGCGACGGCAGGTTCTTCAACCGATCGCCCAGACCCAACCGCGCCAGCAATTCCTGCGCGCGCTGCTTGCCGGCTTTGTCAAGTTTATTGTTGAAGCGCAGCATCAGTTCGACGTTCTCTTGCGCCGTCAGATACGGCACCAGATTATTCGCCTGAAACGTGAAGCCGATGTTCTGGCGGCGAAATTTAGCCCGATCGTCTTCGCTCATCTTGCTCAGGCTCTGTCCATCGATCAGAATGTCGCCGTCGCTGGGGCGCAACAGCGCGGCCAGCATCGCCAGCATCGTCGTCTTGCCGGAGCCGCTCGGCCCGACCAGCGCCACAAATTCACCGGCCTTTACTTGCAGTGACACATCGTTCACCGCATAGATCGTGCCGTTATCAACTTTATAAGTCTTTACCACATTCCTGGTCTCAAGCGCAATCGTCATGGCTATTCCTTGTCTCAGCAAAGCGGGCTCCCACGCCCGCGTACCCGGCGGCATGGGAGCCGCCTCTGCTTTTCTACTTGGAATTCTTACCCGCCCAACCCCAACGCCCGCAGCGGCTCGATGCGCAGCGAATAGCGCACGGACACCAGACCGCCGATCGGGCCGATGAGCAGCAACGACGCAATCGCAATCGCGGTCGAAGTCGGCCGGAACACGATCGGCACGGTGACGGGGAAGTTGGCCGCCAACAGCAGTGTCAGGGCCGCGCCAATCGACACCCCGATGACGGTCACCACCGTCACCTGAAAGATCGACGCAATCGCCACGGTGCGGCTGGGCGCGCCGATCGCTTTCAACATGCCAATTTGCGGCACTTTTTGCAGTGTCTGAATCTGGAAGAAACCGCCGATGACCAGCACGCCGATGATGAGTGTGAAGATGCGCTGCGTGTCCAGCGTCGCCTGTTGTTCCGCATAACCGGGCGTTTTCTTGTAGGCCGTCACAATGTCGGCGGTCTCGACACGCTCCACGCTCTGCGCGATCGTTTGCTGCATCGCCTTCACCTGTGACGGATCTTTCAACTTCACGGCAATGACGTTATAAGTTAGTTCACCGCTCGGCTCAGAGCCTTTCGGTCGAATTCGATCCCACGTGATGTCGGCCACAATCACCGATGGCCGCAGAAAGAACTGCTGCCCTTCGCTGATGCCGACCACCGTCAACGTAAAGAACTCTTCTTTCGTGCCTTGCACGTTCTTCAACGTGATCGTGTCGCCGACTTTGGCCTTAGCGCGCACCGACGTATTCAGATCGATCACGGCTTCGTTGGCGCGGCGGCTTTCAAAGGTGCGTCCCTGCTTGATGGGCACGTCGCCCGGCTTGCCCGGATCGACACCCAGCAGCGACACATCCACCGGCTTGCTGCCGTCGGCAAAGACGATCGTCGCGCTGCTCACGCCGATCGGGCCGGCGGCCGCCACCCCATCGAGCCGCGCCACGTCGTTCAACTTCGAGCGCTCGATGCGGCTGCCGCTGATCGATAATTGCGAATTCTCTTGATAAACCAATAAATCCGCGTCCAACTTCGACAGATACTCGATGTTGCCCGCGCCCAGTCCTTCGGCCAGCCCCGCCACAAACAGCACCAGCAGCGTGATCAATGCGATGACCAGACTGATCAACAGGAAGCGCCCGCGCAGTCGCCAGATTTCTTTCAGAGAGAGATAAACGGCCATGTTGTCTCCGTGATGCGTGTTACGTGGTGCGTGTCACGAAACACGCATAACGCATCAAACCGATACTTTGACGTTACTGATCCGATAATGCCGCAGCGCCCGATCGCGCGCGTAATGATGATCGATGATGGGCGCGGGATAATCAGGCCCGATCAGGCAATGCGCTTCACGCTGCTCCAGCGACGTCATCTTCCACGGTTCGTGCACCAACCGATCGGGCACCCGCGCCAACTCAGGCAGCCACTGCCGCACGAAGTCACCGTTCGGGTCGAAGCGCTGACCCTGCAACGTCGGATTGAACACGCGGAAGAAAGGCTGTGCATCTGCGCCCACACCCGCCGCCCACTGCCAGCCGCCGGCATTCGCCGCCGAATCACCGTCGATCAACTGCTGCATGAAATGGCGCTCGCCCTTGCGCCAATCGATCAACAAATCTTTGGTCAGGAACGACGCGACGATCATCCGCGCCCGATTGTGCAGCCAGCCCGTCGCGTTCAGACACCGCATCGCCGCATCCACTACCGGGTAGCCCGTGCGGCCCTCGCGCCACGCATCAAAGGCAATCTCATCATCCAGCCACGCAAAGTCGGTGTACTGCTCGCGCAATGGCCGCCGAATGGTGTGCGGGAAGTGATACAGCAGCGCCATGTAGAACTCGCGCCAGATCAATTCGTTTAACCACGCTTCCGCACCTGCTTTAGCCGCGGCGTCCTCAGTCAGATCGATTGCCGCCTGCGCGCCCCAGTACGCTTGTCGAATGCTCAGCGCGCCAAAGCGCAGATACGGCGACAAGAATGATGTGGCCGCTCGATCGAGCAAGTTGCGGCCTTCGCCATAACCAAAGATCGTTTCTTCCAGAAAGTCATTCAACCGATCGATCGCGGCCGCTTCACCAGCCGCCGGCAGATCGACCACCACCTTGCCAAAGTCCAGTGGCAAAGACTCGATCGGCGGAATCGAGAATGACATCTTCTCAGGAATGGTCGATGTTTCTTCGGC
>JAUQXD010000836.1 GCA_030834835.1 Thermoflexales bacterium
AGTGAGATGCCGTCATTCTAACAAACATTGCCCCGCCAAAGTTGATATTTCTTGCCAAAACAAAAACGCCCCCGCAGCCGTCGCCATCGGCCGCAGGGGCGCGCGCCAGCAGGCGCAGACCCCAGAAGGAGATGCCTCGTATTATGATTCGTTCGTGCTCACCGACCAGTCGTTCTCGCCGATCAGGCCGCGCACGGCCTCGCAGTCCGGCACGCTGAGCAGCGTCGTCATGCGGAGGCTGTCGCGGCGCAGCACAAAGTGAAACACTTTGGATCTGGATTTCAGGCTCCAGTCGGCCCGGACATAGATGGGCGGCTCCACGCGCCAGCCGGCATCAAGCGCCGTGAGCAGAGTGTGATAGCGCGCCAGCGCCGGATCATTATGGGTGACACGACTGCTGTTCAAAATCGACCACCGATCTTCAACATGCGATTCAGACTGCCAGTTCAGCATGGGTTGTCCTCGCTAGCCGATCGTTTGGTTGGCCGCCCGCAGCGACCACCGTTGATTCTCCAACCGCTCCAGTTCTGCCAGCATCCGACGCAGCAACGTGCCGTCTTCGTCCAGCCCGTCACGCACCAGTTGCGTGAGTTCGGCCCGGAGCGTCCGCAGTTTCTGTTCTAATTCTTGGGCCATGTTCGCTCTCCTTATTCTTTTGATTGATTAGAGTATAACTGACGCAAATGAAGCTAACCTCAAGCGCAGGTTAAGGATGTTTAACACAATTTGGCTTGCCGAACGACGGGTAGATGGGCTATACTGGCCGTAATGCGTAAGCCGTACTGCGTAACGCCCCGATCACGCACCACGGAACACGCAACACGTGACGAGTGACAAGTGATGAGTGATAAGCAGAAATTGCTGGTAGTTGAAGACGAAACGACCTTGCGCGAGACGTTGATGTACAACCTCAAGCGCGAAGGCTACGAGGTGATCGGCACCGGCGACGGCAGCGAGGCGCTGGAACTGGCCCGCGAGCAGAAGTTCGATCTGATCGTGCTGGACGTGATGCTGCCCTCGCTGGACGGGCTGTCGATCGTGCGGATTCTGCGTAAAGAACAACGCACCCCGATCGTGCTGTTGACGGCCCGCAGCGGCGAAGTCGATCGCATCATGGGGCTGGAAACCGGGGCCGATGACTATATCGTGAAACCCTTTAGTTTAGGGGAATTTCTGGCGCGGGTGCGTGCCGTGCTGCGGCGCGCTGCGCCGGAAGTCAGCGCCAAACTCGAAGCCGGTGATCTCTCACTCGATTTGATCGGGCGGAAGGCCTATCGGGGCGGCGAAGAACTGCGCTTGAGCCACAAAGAATTTGACTTGCTGGCGGCTTTGATCAAGAACACGGGCACGGCCCTCAGTCGCGATCGATTGCTGCAAGAGGTCTGGGGCTACGATTTTCCCGGCGACACCCGCACCGTCGATGTCCACATCCGCTGGCTGCGCGAGAAGATTGAAAAGGACGCCGCCGAACCCAAACATATCGTGACGGTGAGAGGCGTGGGTTACCGGTTTGAATGATCAAGGACAAATGACCAATGACAAACAGACCCCTTTTGTCATTGGTCATTTTTAATTTGTCATTGGTAGCGGACCGCCAGCGGCACATACACCTTGAACTGCGCCTCAAACGCGCCGATGTCGCAGGGTGTGCCCGCCAGTCGCGCCACACCGCGCTGATCGGTGGCGGGGCACAGCTGGGCCGGAATCTGGCTGTGCGCGGGGCTGTCGGTCAACAGCGCGTGCGTATACGTGCCGCCGCCGTTATCGGCCAGTGCGCCTAACTTCGGATCGATGCCGGTGAGGTTGTGCGTGGTCAGACCATTGATCGTACAGCCGACGACGTTCTCGATCAAATTGTAGTCTTGCGATGTGATCGGCCCCGCGCAGTCCTGACCTGGCAGATTTGCGCTATTGGATGCCACGATGGTATTACGCAACCCTAATGTGCCGGTCGGGACGACGTACACGCCGCCGCCATTGCCATCGAAGAACGAAATGTCTGACGCCGAGTTATGCGCAATGGTTGATTGCTCGATCGTCGCAGCCGTGCCGGGGCCTTGATAGACGCCGCCGCCGTTATCGCCGGCGCGGTTGTGGCTGAGCGTGCTGTTGGCGATGGTTGAGCCGGAATCCTGCACGTACAGCCCGCCGCCGGCTTGCGCCACATTGCTGTAGATGGCGGTGTTGGTCACGCTGGTCGTGCCGCCGTTCAAGTAGAAGCCGCCGCCATAGCGCGCAGCATAATTATTGCCGATCAGGTTGTGGCTGACGGTCACATGGCCGCCGGTGCTAACTTCCAGCCCGCCGCCATCGGTTGCGCTCGCCCAGTTGTACATTGCATAGCCCTTGTTGAAACTGGCCGCTGCCCCGTCGCTGACACTGACGCCACCGCCCCGCTCGCTGGCGAAATTGCCCAGCAGCGTGACGTTCTCGCCGGTCAACCGGCTCTGATTAAACATCGCAATGCCGGCCCCTCGCTGGCCTTGATTGCTGGAGAAAACTGCCGCGTTAACCGAGGCGGTCGTATTCAACCCCAGGCTCAGGCCACCGCCCCGATTGGCCGCGTTGTCATAGAAACTGATGCTGACGATCGATAGCTGCGCGGCCGATGTGGCGTACAGGCCGCCGCCGTAGCTGCCACCCTGATTGTCGGAAATCTGTACGCCGGTGATGGTTACTACGCCGCCCCACGACCACACGCCCCCGCCGCCATAGCCGGCCGAATTGCCGTTGATGAAGCTGGACGCAATCGTCACGACGTTGCTCACGCCGCCGGTGCTGCCCAGCCCGCCGCCTTGTCCGTTGCCGGGATCGTCGGCGTGATTGGCCGTCAGGCTGCTGCCCAGCATGTGGACGCGGCCGTTGAGATTGAGGATGCCGCCGCCG
>JAUQXD010000080.1 GCA_030834835.1 Thermoflexales bacterium
AGGCCGACGAATGCGCCGCGCGCTTGCGGATTCCACCACGGGCTGCGTTCACCGATCAAATAGGGCAGGCAGATCAGGCCGTTTGCGCCGGGCGCAACGTCACCAATTGCAGCATCGCCCACGTCCCCGATTTGTCGCAGCAGCCAATCGCGCGCGCCACCCGCCGCCTGCATCGTGCCCATGGGCGCGTACAACTGCGGATGCAGATGGTGGAAGGTGAAGACGCGTTGTTGCGGATCGAAGATCGGTGTTTCGCTGGCGAAGCTGATCCACGCCGACGAGCCAATGTAGGCATAGCCGTCGCCCGATTGGACCATGCCCGCCCCGACGCCCGCGCATGCGCCATCGCCGCCACCGATGACTACGGGCGTGCCTGTTTTCAAGCCTGTTTCTTCACTCGCTGCCCGCGTCACTTCACCGATGATGTCGGTTGAAGTGTGAACTTCCGGCAATTTATCGGCGTCCAGACCGATCGCTTCGATCAGATCTGTGTTCCATGTGCGTGAGGCCAGATCGAAGAGATTGCTGCCGGATGCGTCGGAATAATCTGTCACGGCGCGGCCTGTCAATTTGAACGCGATGAAGTCCTTGGCACACAGGAACCGGTGGGTCGCCGCGTACCAATCGGGTTGGTGGTTCTTCACCCATAGGATTTTGGCCGCCAGGTAGGCTGGACTTATGCGGTGTCCTGTGCGATGATAAACACGGTCGGCGCCACAGCGATCAGCAATGAAGTTGGCTTCAGCGACGGCGCGTTGATCGGCCCAGATGATGGCCGGGCGGAGCGGGTGGCCGTGCGCGTCGATTGGGACGATGCCCATCATTTGCCCGCTGAAAGTCACAGCGGCGATGTCGCCCGGATCGATATTGGACTGCGCCAGCAGGGCGCGCGTCGCGGAACAGACGGCCTGCCACCACTCAATCGGGTCTTGCTCGGCCCAACCGGCCTGCGGATACGACACGGAGTAAGCGGCCAGATGACCGGCAATCAGTCGGCCAGATTCATCGAACAGGGTGGCCTTGTTACCCGTTGTGCCCAGATCGTGCGCCAGAATGTAGGGCATAGTTCACCTGTGAAGGGTCAATTGGGGGGCTTGCGGCGCAAAGTATAGCATGAATTTGGAATTGGGTATTGACAGGCAAAATTTTCCATGATAGTATGTTATCGATAACATGGTATGGATACCATGTCTCGCCGCTCACCCGTTTACCCCACATTGACCGACAGGACCTGGGCGACGGCCACTCCAAACAGGGGCTTATTCCTCACTCATAACTGGGCTTCAAATTTAGGTTTTCGCTGGACCGGTTTGTGGCTTTCGGTTTCACCCGCAAGACTCATCGTTACAACTGCATCAACACAGCCTATCACGTATTGGGCGCTGGCAGTGAATTGCCATGCTGTCTAATGACGCCAACTTGAACTCACAGCCGGTCAACCGGCCACCCCAAGGACGATCTATGGGCGACATTCTCGTTCAGATGGAAGGGATTGAGAAAGCTTTCCCGGGCGTTCATGCGCTCAGCCAGGCCAGGTTTGAACTGCGCTCCGGCGAGGTTCATGCGCTGGTCGGCGAGAACGGCGCGGGCAAATCCACGCTGATGAAAGTACTGGCAGGCGTCTATGCCAAAGACGCCGGCCGCATCCTCTACAAAGGCAAAGAAGTCGAAATCCACAATCCCCGCGCCGCCCAGCACCTGGGCATCAGCATGATCCATCAAGAACTCAACCTGATGCCGCACCTCACGGTGGCGCAGAACATGTTCATCGGGCGTGAGCCGCGCCAGAGCGCCCGGTTCATGCTCGACGAAAAAGCCATCAACGCTCAGGCCGAGCAAGTGTTTGCCCTGATGCACTTGAATCTTGACCCGCGCATCAAAGTGGCCGATTTGACGGTCGCCAAGCAGCAGATGGTCGAGATCGCCAAAGCCCTGTCGTTCAATGCCGAAGTGTTAATCATGGACGAGCCGACGGCGGCCCTGACCGACACAGAAATTGACGAGCTGTTCCGCATCATCCGCGATCTGCGCGCCAAGGGCGTGGGCGTCGTGCACATCTCGCACCGACTGGAAGAGTTGAAGCAGATTTCCGATCGGATTACGGTGATGCGCGACGGTCGGTACATTGATACTGTCCAGACGAAGGACGCCCCCATTGATCAAATCATCAGTATGATGGTGGGCCGCACGATTTTTGAGTCTAAGCCCGAGGTCCCCGAGAATCCCAGCGAAGAAGTCGTGCTGGAAGTGCAGCACCTTAATCGGGGCAATGTGATCCGGGATGTTAGCTTTAATCTGAAGAAGGGCGAGATTCTGGGTTTCAGCGGGCTGGTCGGAGCGGGGCGGACCGAGGTGGCGCGCGCGGTATTCGGCGCAGACCCGATCGATTCCGGCGAGATTTACGTGCAGGGCGCTAAGGTGCATATTGGCAGCCCCAATGACGCCGTGAAGCATGGCATCGGCTATCTGTCCGAAGATCGCAAGCGCTACGGTCTGGCGCTGGGCCTGGATGTGGAAGAGAATGTGGTGCTGGCCGCCTTCAAAAAATTCGTAGGCGCAATCGGTCGCGTCAATCGATCGAAGACCCGGACGACGGCGCAGCAATACGTCCAGTCGCTGGCCATCAAAACGCCCAGTTTGCAGCAAAAGGTTAAGAACCTGTCGGGCGGCAACCAGCAGAAGGTCATTGTCGGCAAGTGGCTGACCGCCGACACAAACATCCTGATCTTTGACGAGCCGACGCGCGGCATCGACGTGGGCGCAAAGAGCGAGATTTACCGGCTGCTCAATGAACTGGCGCAGCAGGGCAAATCTATCATCATGATCTCGTCGGAACTGCCTGAAATTTTGCGCATGAGCCATCGGGTGGTCGTGATGTGCGAAGGCCGGATTACGGGCGAACTCAACATTGCCGAAGCCACGCAAGAAAAGATTATGCAATACGCCACCCAGCGCGGCGAAGCCCTGCTGGCCAACTAAACCGTACAAACCTCACCATCATTAGGGGATGCCTGAACATGGAAGCGAAAATTGCTCAAAGACCTACCCTGCTCCGATCTGATACGCTGCAACGGTTTCTGGCATTTGGCGGGTTGATCGCCCTGGTTGTCGTGTTTAGCCTGGCTTCGCCGTTCTTCATGACGCCCGACAACATCGGCGGCATCTTGTTGGCGACCGCGGTGAACGGCGTATTGGCCCTGGGCGTTACTTTCGTCATCATCAATGGCGGCATTGATCTGTCCGTCGGCACAGTCATGACTTTTTCAGCCGTCATGACGGCGCAAGTCATGATCGTCTGGCAGCAGCCAGTGTTGGTCGGTATTCTGGCCGGGCTGGCGACGGGCGCGTTATGCGGCACGATTAATGGGTTGATGGTCAGCAAGATGAAGGTGCCGCCCTTTGTGGCGACGGTGGGGATGTTGTATGCCACCAAGGGGTTGTCGCTCGTCGTGTCTCAGTTGAAGCCCATCTACTTCAACGACGCGCCCATCTTCAATCAAACGGCCATGGGGTCAGTGTTGGGATCAATCGTGCCCGCGCTTGATCCCATCAAGAACGTGGTATTGGTCATGTTCGGCGCGGCGATAATCGCAGCCTTCATTCTGTCCAAGACCATCCTGGGCCGCTACACCTTTGCGATGGGCAGCAACGTGGAAGCCACCCGGCTATCGGGCGTCAACGTCGATCGCTGGCAGACGGCGGTCTATATGTTGTGCGGCCTGTTTGCCGGTCTGGCGGGTGTGGTGATTGGCGCGCGGCTCAACTCGGCGCAGCCGGCCCTGGGTGCAGGGTACGAATTGGATGCCATCGCCGCGGCCGTCATCGGCGGCACGTCGCTCAGCGGCGGCGAGGGTACGATTTTGGGTACCGTCATCGGCGCGTTTGTCATCAGTGTACTGGCCAACGGCCTGCGAATTCTCTCGGTGCCGCAGGAATGGCAGATCGTCGTTACGGGCACAATTCTGGTATTGGCTGTCTATATGGATCGTCGTCGCCGGAAATAGTCAGCGGCCAGGAGGTGACAAAGACTCGACTAATTCAAGCATGTTTGACCGTCGTCGCACCTATCGTCAGGTTGTAAGCTCCGCGAGGAGCATGCAGAAAACCATACCCAAGGAGATCTGAAGATGAAGAGCCACAAGTTGTTTTCGGTCGTAGTGGTCCTGTTGCTCGTGGCCGCGATGGTTGTCGCGTGTGCGCCCGCCGCTGCGCCGGCCCCGGCCGCCCCGGCTGCCGGTAAGCCGTACATCCCCGTTATTTCCAAGGGATTCCAGCACCAGTTCTGGCAAGCCGTCAAGGTAGGCTCAGAGAAGGCCGCCAAGGAATTCAACGTCGACATCACCTTCGAAGGCCCCGAGACTGAGGCGCAGGTCGACAAGCAAGTTGAGATGTTCCAGACCGCGCTCGACAAGAAGCCGGCCGCCATCTGTCTGGCCGCGGTTGACTCCAAGGCCTTCATCCCGCTGCTCGAAAAAGCCAAAGCTGCCGGCGTGCCCGTGATCGGCTTTGACTCTGGCGTGGATAGCGACATCCCGCTGGCCACTGCGTCGACGGACAACCTTGCCGCCGCTGCGGCCGCGGCTGACCATATGGCCGAGCTCATCGGCGGTTCCGGCGAAGTGGCCATCATCGCCCACGATCAGACCAGCCGCACCGGCATCGATCGCGTGAAGGGCTTCACCGATCAAATCAAGGCCAAGTACCCGAACATCACCATCGTCGACACGCAGTACGGCGCCGGCGATCAGCTCAAGTCCACCGACATCGCCAAGGCCGTCATTGGCGCGCACCCGAATCTCAAGGGCTACTTCGGCGCGAATGAAGGCTCGATCATCGGCGTGCTGAATGCCGCGAAGGAACTGAACATGGGCGGCAAGCTGGTCATTATCGGCTACGACTCGGGCAAACAGCAGAAGGACGCCATCCGCTCTGGCTTCCAGGCGGGCGCCATCACGCAAGACCCGATCGGCATCGGCTACAAGTGCGTCGAAGCCGCGGTCAAGGCGATGAAGGGCGAGAAGCTCGAGAAGAACATCGATACCGGCTTC
>JAUQXD010000837.1 GCA_030834835.1 Thermoflexales bacterium
TCACCTGGCCCCAGTTTGGGGGGAGAGCTGGCAGGCGTCTTTTTCATAGCGCCCGAGTTTACCCCAAACCATACCTTTTAGCATCGGCCTGTCGGTAGCCGTGCTACAGTGTCCAATTTTGTCGCCGACTCAGTGTTGAACTAAGCGCTGCGCGCAGCTCTTGGCAGTCCTCGTAGCACCCCCTCAGTCAATGTTCACGTAGATGGTGGTCTTTGGTCACGACTATACTCCCAGTTGTAGTTTATCTTTCACAACAGGAGAACCGTCATGACCCCATCGACCCCGTTACGCCAACGCATGATCGAGGATCTGCAGTTGCAAGGTTACGCGGCCAAGACGCAAGACGGCTATGTGTGCGCCGTCAAACAGTTGGCGGCGTATTACCACAAGTCGCCGGATGTGATCAGCGAAGAAGAGCTCCGCCAGTATTTTCTGTATCTCAAGAACGACAAACGAGTGTCCGCCAGCACCTACACGGTGGTGCTGTGTGGCCTCAAGTTCTTCTATGAGCAAACCCTCCAACGCGAGTGGGCGCTGCTCGATGTGGTGCGCCCCGCCCCGGAGCAGAAATTGCCCGTGGTGCTCAGCATCGCCGAAGTAAGTCGGCTCTTAGCGTGTCTGCGCCAACCGCGTTATCAAGTGTGCCTGAGCACGATCTATGCGTGCGGCTTGCGGCTGCACGAAGGCGTTCAGTTGCAAGTCCCCGATATTGATGGCGAGCGGCGGCTCCTGCATGTGCGTCATGGTAAAGGCGGTTGGGATCGATACGTGCCGTTACCCGACCCGTGCCTGGAACAGTTACGCCACTATTGGCGCAGCCATCGCCATGCTCTGTGGCTCTTTCCGGCTTTGCCCCGCCATGGCGCCCCCCTCTCGACCGCCACCGGACCGCTGGCGATGCGCGGGGTCCAACACGCTTTTCAGGCCGCGCTGCAGGCGAGTGGGATTCAAAAACCGGCGACCGTCCATACGTTGCGCCATTCGTATGCCACGCATTTGCTGGAAGCGGGCGTCGACTTGCGCGTCATTCAAGCTTACCTGGGACACCGTTCTCCACAGACGACCGCTCTATATACGCACCTCACTCAACCGACGGAGCAACGGGCCATCGAAGCGATCAATCGCGTCATGGCGGAACTGTCGTGGTAGAGCTAGCCGACATCTTTCGACAATATGGCCCGGCCTATCGCGCCAAGTTTAGCGAGCGCTTGTTGCCCAGCCATCGGCAAGCGATGTGGGCCATTGAGCACTGCCGGACCGAAGCCTTAGGCGGGCACGTCTATCACTGCCCCGATTGCGATCAGCACGTCTACCAGTATCATTCGTGTCGCAACCGGCATTGCCCCAAGTGCCAGAATGAGCAGGCGCAACACTGGTTGGAGCAGCAGCAGGAATTGCTGCTGCCCGTGCCCTACTTCATGCTGACCTTCACTTTGCCCGCACCGTTGCGTCCGGTGGCGCGCAGTCATCAGGCGCTGCTCTACGATCTCCTCTTCCGCACCTCGGCCTCGGCCACCCAACACTTGGCCGCCGATCCGCGCTTCATCGGTGGACACCTCGGCCTCGTCGGTGTCCTGCACACGTGGGGGCGCACGCTGACCTATCACCCGCATGTCCATTACCTGATCCCTGCGGGAGGACTCGCCGACGATGGTCAGACTTGGCGACCGGCACGCGACGACTTTTTAGTGCCGGTCAAAGCCCTGTCCGGCATCTTTCGGGCGCGCTTCCGCGATGCCTTGCGCTCGACTGCGCTGTTCGACCTCGTGCCCGCTTCGGTTTGGGAACACGATTGGGTCGTGCATTGCAAAGCGGTGGGCAGTGGCGAAACGGCTTTCATATATCTGGCCCCCTACATCTTTCGCGTGGCGATCAGCAACAGCCGTATTCTCAAAGTCGAGAATGATTACATCACCTTTCGCTATCGCGCCACAGACAGCGGTCAGGCCAAACTCTGCACGCTGGCGGTCGAAGAGTTCATCCATCGCTTCTTGCAACATGTTTTGCCCAAAGGCTTCGTCAAGGTGCGCTACTATGGCTTCTTGAGCGTCGCGCAGCGCGCCCAGTTGACCACGCTCCGCCAACACCTCGCGCCCAGTGTGACCGCCTCGGACTTCGCCTCGGCACCCGAGACCGCCGATCAGCCGACGCGCGGCGCTGAGTCGTTCGCCACAACCCGCATCCCGTTGGCGGCCGAGATCCCCAACGTGGCACCGCTCGCACCGCTTCCCCTGGCGGATCACACCGTGAGCAGCAGTATCTCCTCATCAGCCGAAACATCTGATCCGCCCGCCGCGACGATCAGTCCGCCGTCGAGTAGTTCCACATCACCACGAGAAGTGCGCTGCCCCGTCTGTGGCCGTCTTCTCCTGCGGGGCTCAGTTCTTTTCCCTGCACAAGGTCATCCGCCATGAGTGAACTCGATCGGTTAACTCTTTGGCATGACGATGGCGCGCAGAAGCGCTGGCCCTGCGGCAACGATACCGCGCGTCTGGTGATCGCCTCGCCAGACTTGCCCCGTCAGTCAGACCACTTCGCCTACAACATGCCACCAGCCCCATTTGCCCGTTCCGGCTCGCTGAGAGTACAATGGGGCTTAATGGCGCTGGCCTGGAAGCTCTTCACACTAAACGCGTGA
Organism: Thermoflexales bacterium; assembly: GCA_030834835.1. Lineage (GTDB taxonomy): Bacteria > Chloroflexota > Anaerolineae > Fen-1058 > Fen-1058 > JAGOBP01. The sequence continues at coordinate 2,639 of JAUQXD010000837.1, forward strand.
CTTGAAATTCCAAGCCTCACCGCGTTCTGGCTCAGTTCAACTCAGGATTATGCGGCGGCTATCATCTCGCCCGCTGTCGGTTACTCGGCTGATCCGCGCCGCATCAATCCTTAATACGTT
>JAUQXD010000838.1 GCA_030834835.1 Thermoflexales bacterium
TTGATGGTCGGGCAAATGCTGGATACGTTCCGCTTGCCCAAAGATTTTTCGTCATTGGTGTATCTGAGCATGGTGCTTCAAGCCGAAGGCATTCGCTACGGTGTGGAGCACTGGCGGCGGCACACCGATCGTGTCGCGGGCACGCTCTACTGGCAACTCAACGATTGTTGGCCGGTCGCGTCCTGGTCCAGCCTCGATTACTTCGGCCGCTGGAAGGCGCTGCATTATGCGGCCCGCCGTTTCTATGCGCCGCTGATGATGTCTATCGAGGACAAGCCCCCCGTACACGGCATCTATCTCAGCAGCGACTTGCGCGATGGCTGGGAAGGCACGCTGCGCTGGTCGCTGGAGACACTCAACGGCGATGTGCTGATCTCCGGTGAAGAAACGGTGAAGGCCGCGCCCATGGCTGTGACACCTGTACGCACACTCGATTTTGCCGATCGGGTGTCTGATGACAATCGGCGCGAGTTGGTGTTTGTCGCCGAGTTGTGGCAAGGCGATCGGCGGCAGGCTTTGCAAATCGCCACCTTTGCGCCGACCAAGCACATCGCGTTGATCGATCCCGCCATCCAGATCGAGCCTCGCATTGAGGGACATCAGCTGATCATCGAGGTAACCGCTCGTTCGTTAGCGCGGCTCGTCGAGCTATCTCTAGCGGGCGTGGACGTGATCTTCAGCGACAACTACTTCGATCTGCCGGCCAATCGAACCGTAACCGTGTCGTGCCCGCTGCCGAACGGTTGGACTATCGAGCAAGCCCGATCGGCACTGAAGGCTCGATCGGTTTACGATTCCTACACATCCTGATCTAAGGAACAGACTGTGACAGACATTCAATCCATCATCGCAAACATGACGCTGGAAGAGAAAGCTGCGTTGTGCACCGGCGCGAGCGCGTGGTCGTCGACGCCCATCGAACGCCTGGGCGTGCCGGAAATGATCGTCTCCGACGGGCCACACGGCGTGCGCCGCGTGCCCGACGTGCATTCGATGGGTGACCAGAGCTTGCCCGCGACCTGTTTCCCCACGGCTTCGTGCCTCGCCTCAACGTGGGATGTTGATCTGATCAACCGGCTGGGTCAGGCGCTGGGCGAAGAATGCGTCGCCCTCAATGTCGACGTGCTGCTCGGCCCCGGCGCGAATATGAAGCGCACGCCCGTGGGCGGCCGCAACTTCGAATATTTTTCAGAAGACCCGTATCTGGCCGGTGAGCTGGCGGCGAGTTTCATCAACGGCGTGCAGAGCAAGGGTGTGGGCACGTCGTTAAAACACTTTGCCGCGAACAATCAAGAATTCGAGCGCTTCGCCATCAGTGCCGAGATCGACGAGCGTGCGCTGCGCGAGATCTATCTGCCCGCGTTTGAAACCGCCGTGAAGAAAGCTCAACCGTGGACGGTCATGTGCGCCTATAACCAGATCAACGGCGCGTACGGTTCGGAAAATCACTGGCTGCTGTCCGAAGTGCTCAAAGATGAGTGGGGCTTTGAAGGGTTGGTGGTGTCCGATTGGGGCGCGGTGCACGATCGGGTCAAGGCGCTGCAAGCCGGCCTCGATTGGGAGATGCCCGGCCCCAAAGAGCGGCGCGTGACAGCGGTGATCGATGCCGTGCGCAGCGGCGAGCTGGACGAAGCCGTGTTGAACGAAGCCGTGCGCCGCATTTTGCGCATTGTGTTGAGAGCCGCCGAGACGCCCAAAGGCGGCACATTTGATGTGGACGCGCATCACGCGCTCGCGCGCCAGATCGCCGGTGAGGGCATGGTCCTGCTGAAGAACAACGGCCTGCTGCCGTTGAAGAATCCGCAGCACATCGCGATGATTGGCCGTGCGGCCGAGCAGGCGCACTTTCAGGGCGGCGGCAGTTCGCACATCAACCCCACGCGCGTCGCCGTGCCTTTCAAGGAAGTGCAGCACTTGGCCGAACACGCCGAGCTCACTTATGCCGAAGGCTATCCTACCGACAACAGTTTCCAGCAGCCGCTGATTGATCAGGCGGTGACACTCGCCAAAACCGCCGATGTCGCCCTGCTCTATATCGCGCTACCGTCCTTCAAGGAATCCGAAGGGTACGATCGCACCGATCTCGATCTGACCGCGCAGCAGGTGGCGTTGATCAAAGCGGTGGCGGCCATTCAGCCCAACACGATCGTCATTCTCAACAACGGCGCACCGGTCGCGGTGGGCGACTGGATCGACGGTGTGGCCGCCGTGCTCGAAGCCTACATGATGGGTCAGGCGGGCGGCGGCGCGATTGCGGATGTGCTCTTCGGGCGCGTAAATCCATCGGGCAAACTGGCCGAAACTTTCCCGCAGCGTTTGGCCGATACCCCGGCTTATCTCAATTATCCGGGCGAAAACGGCGTGGTGCGCTATGGCGAAGGACTGTTCATCGGCTACCGCTATTACGATGCGCGCTGTGTGCAGGTGCGTTTCCCGTTCGGTTATGGCCTGAGCTACACCACGTTCGCGTACAGTAATCCCAAAGTTTCGGCGACGACGTTCAAGGATGTCGATGGCGTCAGCGTCTCGATCGATGTAACGAATACCGGATTGGTGGCCGGTAAAGAAACCGTGCAGGTGTACGTCCACGATCGGCAGTCACGACTCGTGCGGCCACCCAAGGAATTGAAGGGCTTTGCCAAAGTCGAGCTGCAACCGGGCGAGACGCAGACCGTTACGATCGAGTTGGGCTTCCGCGCCTTCGCCTACTACGATCCGGCTTATCATCAATGGGTCACCGAAGACGGCGAGTTCAACCTCTTGATCGGCGCGTCATCAGCCGACATCCGCGCCACGCTGACCGTGACGCTGCACTCAACGCTCGATCTGCCGTGCACGCTTGATCGGGAAAGCACCGTGCGCGACTGGGTGAATTATCGGCGCGGCCAGCCGGTGTTTGAGCCTTTCATGCAGCAGTTGACGGCCAGCATGAGCGCGATGTTTGGCGGCGGCGACAACGGCGAGGGCGGCATCGGCATGGAAATGCAGGGCTTCCTGCTGGAAATGCCGTTGCTGAGTTTGCTCGAATTTCAGGAGAGCGCGTTGCCGCGACCGGCGGCTGAGATCGTGGATGATCTGCTGACACGGGTGCACGCGCTGTAACGCTCAGCGCGGCCGGCGCCAGGGCCGGCTTTATCAAGTTACGAATCTATCACCGCAGAGACACAGAGGGCGCAGAGCCACGTTATCCCTGCGCGGCTGCCGCTCTGCGGTGTATTGTGTGTGAGGCAAACCATGAAATACGGCTACTTTGACGACGAGCGCCGCGAGTATGTCATTACGCGGCCCGACACGCCCTTGCCCTGGATCAACTATCTGGGCAGCGAAGATTACTTCGGTTTGATCAGCAACACCGCGGGCGGCTATTCATTCTATCGCGATGCGCGCCTACGCCGCCTGACGCGCTATCGCTACAACAACGCGCCGTTCGATTTCGGCGGACGCTACATCTACTTGCGCGACAACGACTCGCAGCAGTATTGGTCACCGTCGTGGCAGCCTATGCGCCGCGACCTTGAAGATTATTCTTGCCGACAAGGCCTGGGTTATTCGATCATCAGCTCGACCTTCAAGGGCATCGAAGCGCGCACGACATATTTTGTGCCGTTGGGCGAGACGCTGGAAGTATGGAAGGTGGAGATCACCAACCACCGATCGGCCCCCGCGCACCTCTCGGTCTTTTCGTCTGTCGAGTTTTGTTTGTGGGACGCCAACGACGACGCCACCAATTTCCAGCGCAATTTCAGCACCGGTCAGGTTGAAGTCGAAGACAAAGTCATCTATCACAAGACCGAGTATCGCGAACGGCGCAATCACTTTGCGTATTTCGCGTGCAGCGAACCGCTGGCCGGCTTCGACACGCAGCGCGAGAAATTTCTGGGGGCCTATCGGGATTGGCACGAACCGATCGTGGTAGAGAAAGGCGAATCCACTAACTCGATCGCGCAGGGGTGGCTGCTCGTCGGTTCGCATCACATCCGATTGGACTTCTTGCCCGGTGAGACCCGCACCGTGTTCTTCGTGCTGGGCTATCACGAGAATCCGCGCGATCAAAAGTTCGATCCGCCTGAATCACAGACGATCAACAAGCGCACGGTCAAGCCCATCATCGATTACTATCTCAACGCCGACAATGCCGAAGAAGCGCTGGATGTGCTGCGCGCGTACTGGAACGATCGGCTGGGCGTGCTGCAAGTGACCACGCCCGACGAGCACACCAATCGCATGGTCAACATCTGGAACGCTTACCAGTGCATGGTGACGTTCAACATGTCGCGGTCAGCTTCCTATTTTGAAAGCGGCATCGGGCGCGGCATGGGCTTCCGCGATTCCAATCAAGACTTGCTGGGCTTCGTGCACATGATCCCGGCGCGCGCGCGGCAGCGCATCATCGATCTGGCCTCGACGCAGTTGGAAAGCGGCGGCGCGTACCATCAATATCAACCGTTGACCAAGCGCGGCAATGATGCGGTCGGCAGCAACTTCAACGACGATCCCGCCTGGCTGATTCTGGGCGTGTCCGCCTATTTGAAAGAGACCGGCGACTGGAGCATCCTCAACGAGCCGGTGCCGTATGACAACAAGCCCAATACCAAACAGCCGTTGTATGAGCACTTGCAGCGCAGTTTCCGCTACACGCTTGATCGGCTGGGGCCGCACGGCCTGCCGTTGATTGGCCGCGCCGACTGGAACGACTGCCTCAACCTGAACTGTTTCTCAGAAGAGCCGGGCGAATCGTTCCAGACCACGACCAA
>JAUQXD010000839.1 GCA_030834835.1 Thermoflexales bacterium
GAAACTATCGATGATGCGGCCCAGCGTCAGGAAGAACGCCATGATCAAATACGCCGCGACAAAAATGGCGTTGCCCATATTCGACGCCACGCGGCTGGTCACATCGCCCCCCCACGGCAGCGGATCGATCGAGGTGGTGCCGTCGCCGTGCTGCAGCAGGCCGTAAAACGCAATCGGCAGACTGGTGATCACGGCCGTCGTCACCAATCGATCCAGCTGTTCGCGCCGCCGCATATTCAGCAACAGCATGAAGAAGATCACAATATACGAGAACGTGCTGTACGTCCCCTGCAGGCGTTGATACGAGCCCATGAAACTGACACGTGGCACGATCGATAGCACCGACGTCACCAGATACAGGCCTACCAGGATCAACGTCGGCAGCACCAGCGGCGTGCGCCACGTCACTCGATCGGTGCGCGTTCGATCCGACTTGCGCTCCTCCAGCCACTTGATGAGCCATGCGCCGACCATCACCAGCGCGATCGAGCGCACCAGGGTCAGCTTATCCGGCTCAAACACACGGCTGGAATACACGTTGAAAAACAACGGGGCCAGCACCAGTGCCGCCAGCCAGCCCGCTTCGATCAACCGCTCACAGAAAGCACTCAAACGAGTCGAGTTCGTCATAGCCTGTCTCTTACAGAAAAGTGTCGATTGCCAAACGTCGGCAATCATACCATAGGTTATTGAGAGACCAAATTTTGCGACGTTAAGCCGAGATGAGAGCCTGATACAGGTCCAACACCCGATCGATCATCCGCTCGACCGAGAATTCCGCTTGTGCGCGGGCGCGGGCCGCTGCGCCCAGCATCTTGCGCCAGGCCGCATCCGCCAGCAACCGATTGATCCCCTCGGCCAATGCGCGCGGATCGTTGGGCGGCACCACCAGGCCCGTCTGCTTGTGCTGGGTCACGTAGGATGTGCCCGTGCCCAACTCCGTGCAGATCGTCGGCACGCCGCTCGCCATCGCCTCCACCTGCACCAGGCCAAACGCCTCGCTGGAATGCGTCGCGGGCAGCACAAACAAGTCTGATTGATGATACAACGCAGGCAGATCGGCGTCGGGCACTTCGCCCAGCCACGTCACCTTGTCGGCCACTCCGCGCGCTCGAGTCAGCGCCTGCCACTCGTCCATCATCGGGCCGATTCCCACGACGAGCAATTGCGCGTCGATCTCGGACAACGCGTCGATCAACACATTGAGGCCCTTGTAATAGCGCAAGCGTCCCACAAACAACAACTTAGCTCGATCAGTCACCTCACTTGGGTAAGCGGCCCGCACCCGATCGATCTCCGCGCCCGCCGGCTCGCGCAAAAACCGATCGAGCGGAATGCCATATGGAATCAGATGCAGTTTGTTTTGATGCGGCTGCAAATAGGCGCTGTTCCTCATCGGCGGGCTGCCATAGATAATCGCGCCCGCCTTCTTCAACACGCGCTTCATCAACGGTTTGTAAAAGCGCAAGATGCTGGCCTGTCGCACCACATCACTGTGGTAGGAAATGACTGTGCGTCTGGCTGGATGCAGCAGCCAGTTCGCCACCTCGCCCGGCGGGTGCGGAAAATGCAGATGCGCGATGTCTGCCTTGAGTCGCCCCGCTTGCCAGAACAACGCCGGGCTGATGGGCGTGGAGGCGACTGTAGCCCAGCGCGCGGCCTTGATCACACGCACG
>JAUQXD010000840.1 GCA_030834835.1 Thermoflexales bacterium
GTTGCTCGCGTGAATTCGTTTTGCGAATGGCGATCACGCCCAGCACTGCCAGCGCGATTTGCGGCCAGCCCAGGCTGATGCGTAAAGGCGGATTGAGCAGTAACGGATCAGAGACGCCCGGCCCGCCGAACACTTCGCTCAGTGCGACGAAGTTGAAGTGATAGTCGTTGCCACGCGCCGAGTGCGTCAGGTATAACTGCACTGCATTACCTTCGGCCAGGGCGGGCAGCCAGAAGAAGGCAGTGAGCGCCAGACTGATGAGCGCTGCGAATAGCGTAATGCGTAATGCGTATTGCGTATTGCGTGATGAGTACGCAGTAAGCAGTACGCAATACGCCAGCAGTATCGGCGTGAAGATCAAACTGGAAATGTTGTGCGTCAACAGCAGCGCCGCATACGTGATAACGGCCAGGGCAAAATCGCGGCGGCGGCCCAGGATCATCAAGCGTCGAAACGCCCATAAAATCAGCGGCAGCAGCGCCAGCGCCAGCACTTCGGGTTGATTGGCCCGCGTGATTGCGCCGATGAGCGTGTAAGGCGCGGCCATGTACACCAGCCCGGCAACGACGCCCGCCGATCGATCGAAGAGATCACTGACCCACAGCAGCATCGCCTGCCCGGCGGCGATGACGCCGAAAGCCAGCACCAGATTCAACGCCAGCGGAAAATCTGCGCCCAGTTTGTGTACCGTTTCGATGGCGTAGTAGCCCAGTGGTTCGCGATAATTGAAAAATGGGAAGCCGTAGCCGAAGGCCAGATCGGGAAACCAGCGCGGATAGAGCAGACCGTCGCCGATGGCGCGATCGAGGGCGACCGTGCGAAAGATATGCAGCGCGCCGTCGTCGGTACACAACGGCGAGCCTTGCAGCAACGGCGCAACCAGGATCAGGCCGGCCAGGGCCAATGACAAATGACTAATGATCAATGACCAATGATCAATGATCAATGCATGCCGGTGGGAAGAGGAATGAATCATGGAATCAACGAGAAAGCGAATCAGCGATGAAGCGAGTCGGCGAATCAACCGACTACCGATTGACCAATCGACTGATTGACCGATCTACCAATCTACCAACCTACCAACCAACTATCTCACAATCACCGGCGGCTCCAGGCTGACCTGCCCTTCGCCGGTCGCGGCGTCGATCAGGTGTGCGCCGTCAAGCGGATTATACAGACCCACCACCACGCGATACGCGCCGGGCGGCGTGTCCGGCGGAATCGTCAATGGGTAGACATCTTCGATGATCTGATCCGTCACCCACGACGTCGTGGGCATGCCGCTGCCCTGCGGTGCAGCATCGATCTGCGTGAGCACCTGGCCGTTAAACGACTCCAGCCGCACAAAGACGGTATACAAATCGTCGGTGGTCGTGCCTGCTCGCCAGTATAACGTTACCGGCAGCGGCGAGCCGGGTCGCTGCATGCCCGGCGGAAATTGCGCACCGATCAGGTGAATAGCTGGATCGCTGAAGGTCACATTGAGTGTGGGCGAGACGGGCAGCGTAAACGATCGCTCACGCTCCAACAAACGAACATCAAAGGGCTTGAACAGCTCATCGGAGAGCAACGAATCATCGGGTGCGGTCACGCCAAGGAAGACTTGATAATCGGCTTTAGTCAGTTCCACCGGAAAGCGCAGTGCGTAGCGCGCGCTGATCACATCGCCCTTGCGCCACAACGATGTGGCGTATGGGCTGAGCGGCAGGCGCGTACTGAACATCTTGCGATTGGCCTGATCGCGCACTTCCCAGATCACGCCCAGGTCGGGCAGCGTCTCGGCGCAGCTGCGCCAGATCACGTTGACGGTCCACAGATCGCCGTTGATGACGACGCCTGGCCCGCTGTCAAAGCCCAGCACTTCGATCTGATCGGACCAGGTGTGCGTGAAGGGATATTCGATCTGGCGGCGCAGCGTTTGCAGAGGGCGCGTCAGCGCCGGCAGCTCGACCTGGGCCAACGCCGGCGCGGTGCCTGAGAAAGCGCCAGTGGCGCTGAATAGACCGACGCGCTGCCCGTCAGTTTGATCGACGCTGACCCGCACGCCGTACATACCGGGCGGCGCTTCGTCCGGTATGTTGACGCTCAGTACTTGATCGCTTACCTGTCCGATCGGCCAACGCTGCGACGGGAACTGCGCCTGATCTTGAATCGCGCCGCCGCCGGCGTTCCACACTTCGCCGCCCGCATCGATCAATTGCAGCGTCACCGAATACGCCGGAGTGCTGGCCGTCAGCGCTTGCCAGCGCAGCGTGATCACCGCATTGCGTTCGCGTGGCGCGGCGTCGATGCCCAGCAAGGCGAAGTTGCCGTTGAACTGCGCGCGCAGCGGCTCAAGCCGGCCCAGTTGACCGGGCTTCAGATCGTACGCTTCCACCTGCGTGCCCGCCAGCTGGGAAGCCGGGGCCAATTGCGCGGCCTGTCCCAGCCAGTCTCGCAACTGCGCCTGCACTACCGGCGAAGCGGCTTCGCTCCACACAAACCACAGGCGGCGATAGCGCGTGCTGAGATCATTCAGCGTCTGTTCGATCTGCAGCGGCGTGATCTCGCGCGGCAATTCCACCTGCTGCGCGGCGCCCACATACCGGCGCGAGACCGGCAGATCGATCAACGTGATGACGGCGTCCGTCGCGGGATCGGCTTGCGCCAGTCGGGCGGCCTGTTCTTCGGCCCGATCGTTGATCAACACCCAGGCGGCCGTTACGTTGCCGATCGAGATGGCGTGGACGATCGAGCCGTGCTGCTCTAACCGTGAAAACAATTTGGGATCGAGTTGACGTTCGCTCAACGTCACCACGTAGTAATCGCCGAGTTCCAGCCCGTCGTCGTTCAGCAGCGTCGCGCGGCCGCTGAAGATCGGCGCGAAGGATGGCACGGCCGCGGTAGCCGCTGTCGATTGCAAGCCATTGGGTTGATCGTTGATCCAGTTAGCTGCCGCGCCCAGACCCTCGCCCCAGCCCACCGCAAAATGTTGCTGCGCTTCGGCCGGACCGCCCAGCAGCAGGTTGTAGTGCATCAAGAGATACGGCCAGTACGCCAGCGTGATCGCCGCCGCCCCGATCGAGGCGAGCGGGCCTATCCAGCGCGATTGGATTTGCCCGTAGCCCCAGGCCGCGATCGGGATCAGCATGGTCAGCGCGGGCAGCAGGTATCGATCGTACTTCTTGGCAACGGGCGTGATGGCGATCATGAACAGCAGGGAGAAAGCAAGAAACATGATGCACGATGCAAGATGCGGCATGATCGTTTGCTTCTTGCCTCCTGCCTCCTGCATCTTGCTTCCCGCATCTTGCATCTTGCTTCTTGCATCCTGCACGCGGAGCGTGCTTCTGGTGATAAGCACACCCGCAATCAACGCGATGACCAGGCCAATCATTACCACGGGCGTCAGGCGATAGATCAGGGCAGTCGGATAAAACTCCGGGCCGTGATTGAGCACGTACTGGCCTTCAAAGAACGTGGGCCGTACCGGGTTCGCGCTGAGGAAGGCGGCCAGCCCCACGATGCCGTTGAACGTGCCCGCCGCATCGACCCACATGGCGGGATAGAGGAGAATGAACAATGAACAATGAACAATGAACAATGTTAGAAAGCTAAACAGCGCGCGATTGAGACTCAGGTGTCGGGCGAGCACGGCGATGACTAAAACTAGCGCGGTGAAGGGCAATAGAAACAGCGCCGGCGATTTGCTTAAAAATGCTAAGGCGGCAAACGCGCCCGACAGCGCAAACCAGCGATAACTCCCTCGCCCTGTCGGGGAGAGGGTTGGGGGTGAGGGGCGGATCCCGATTAGCAACGCCAGCACCGACAACAGCATAAACGTCGTCAACAACCCATCGACGTGCAGCAGGCCGCCCAGGCTGGCTGCAAACGGATCGAGTGCCAGCAAGCAGCCGGCAATCACGGCGATGCGTTGATCAAACAATCGTCGCAGCAGCCACAGCGCCACGACGATGCCTAGCGCATTAACAAGGATCACGGGCAGGCGCGCAAACGTCAGAAACACGCCCAGGCGTTTGAAGGCTTCGGCGTTTTCCGGTGCGAGTGAAGTGAGTCCGCTCAGCCAGTCGATGGCCTCGGTCGAGGCCGTGGGATCGACGGCGCGCTTGACAGCAATGCCCAGCGAGCCGAGCCACATCGTCGTTACGCCGGGATGGCCCATCTGCGCGGTGGCCGCCCAGTCGCCGCGTGCCAACGCCTGGCTGAAGTTGAGCGAGCGCAGCACCCAGACCGGCTCATCGGGCGTGACGTAGTTCTTCAACGCGCCCGCGCGCGCAAACACAGCCAGCGCAAAAATCATCAGCGCCAGCCACAGGAATGAATATCGTCGAAGGAAGGCCATCATTGAGACATACGACCGTGATTATTCTCAACTACTGTGTTGTCATTCCCGCGCGCGCCTGGCGGGAATCCAGCCATTCACTGCTGCGTTGCGCTCATTGAGAATGTGGATGCCCGATGGAAACGTTCGGGCATGACGACAGGGCCAATCTATTTCAGCGTCAACACCAACGCACGATCTTCCGGTACGCGCTGCCCCTGCGTGTCATACGCGGGCAGACGCTGCCCGTCAGCGGCATTATACACGCCCACCCACACCTGATACTCGCCGCCCGCCACATCAAAGGCATACGCATCGGCTACGATTTGATCTTGCGCCCAGGTGGCGGTGGGGGTATCGCTGCCAATCTGCCAGCGATCGATCTGACCAACTGTCTGGCCGTCGGGTCGCACCAGTTGCACGAAGGCCGTGTAATTGGTCGAGGTGACGGTTTGCGCCTGCCAGAATAACGTCACGGTTACGGTGTTCCCCGCCCGATCGGCATTCGCCCCGATCAAGGTCGTGAGTTGATCGAAGCGATAGTCGGTGGGATAAGCCAGCGGCGGCGCAGTGAACGTCCGCGATCGCGAATCAATCTCGATCGGCGTCAGGCGCGTGACTCGATCGAGCACCTGAAATTCCAGTTGATAGTGTCCCGGTTCAAGCGTGATGGGCAATCGGAAATCATATTTGCTCTGGAAGACATCGCCCCTGCGCCACCGATCGGTTGAGTAGACATTCAGCGGCAGCGTGATCGAGTAAGCGATCGAGTCACGCGCATCCACCACGCGCCACTGCACGTCGACCGCGGGCAGCCGATCGGTTAGCGCCGACCATTCCAGCGAGAGCGTCCACGGATCGCCGCTGATGACGGGATAGGGCGGTTCGTCCGATCCGATCGCGCGGAGTGCGCCATCGAGATCGGCGTTGAGGGCAATCGGCGGCGTGCGGGTCGTCGCATCGATCGCCGTTTGGGCGAGATCGATCGTGACCGTGCCGAGCGGCCAATCGATGCCGCCGAGGCCGCCATCGCTGCGGCGCATTTGCAGCGGACTGCCGCTGGCCAGATCGATCACGTTCATGACCAGGCGATATGCGCCAGGCGGTATGGTCAGCGGCACGGGCACACCGATGCGGCGCGGGCGCGACACCTGATCTTCCTGCAGCAGCGGAATCGCGCCATCGCCCGCGCTCCATTCGTGACCGGCGGCGTCGATCAGCGAGACAGTGAACTTGGCGTCTGCGCCCGTGGCCTGCCATTCACCTATCACGCCAATGGACTGGCCTGGCTGCACGCTCGCCTGGATCAATTCGGCATGCGTTAGTTGCAGGCGATTGTCGAAGATCGCGCCACTGTGCAGCGGCGTGGATTGAGCCGAGAACGTCAGTTGATCGGGCAGCGCGTATAGTGCGCCATC
>JAUQXD010000841.1 GCA_030834835.1 Thermoflexales bacterium
TAACCACATTCTTCAGCGAGGGACAAGCATGATTAACCATACTTCGATGCAACGTTTATTCTCGAAAGCAATAACGATTGTGCTGAGTGTCGCACTTGCCTTATCGCCAATCCCGCCTCAGGGCTGGAATTTATTGCTTGGCGCAGGCGTGGCCTATGCCGCACCTGCGGCTGGAACCGGCCTGGCACAAACTCTGCCCAGTGACACGATCTCGCCGCTGACGCAATCCATTCAGAATGTCCTGCCACCTGACTTGGCGAACCAGCTGACCAACGCGGACATGCTTGGCTTAGATGGTCAGCCAAAGGGTATGCTAATGGATGCTGGCGCTACGCAAGCCGATGTACAGCACAAACCGGCCGCACTGGTTAACCCGATTTCCATTTCGCGCGTGCAATCGGCTTATCGGGCGGCCGATGCTGTTTTGGGCACGCTCATCGTCACGTTCACGGTGACGAATAATCAATCACCTACGGTTGCCCCTCAACTGCCTGTCTCGGCCACCATCACTGACACGATTGACGCCGTTTCGGCCATAGACTACTCCAAAGACCCCAATGTCATCCGCAATGTGTTAGTCGCCGACTCATTGACTAGCTATGCGACGTTTGTCGATTCGGTGCCGATGCCAGATCGATCTGCCTCGCAATATGCCTGGAATTTAGGTGATATTCCACCCTTGAGCAGCATAACCGCGACGCTGATATTGAGCGTACCCACCACTGTTGCTGATTTCATCGATCTTGATACCGGCGCAACTGCCTGGGGCACCCTGCAGGGCCGAATGGTCAACACCCGGGCGCGACCAGCCAGCCTGGCTCCCGATACCATCAATGGCGAGCCGATCGGTGACTGGCTAATGTGGACAGTGGATGCCGACAAGTTCGATGAGTACATGCTGACCAAGGCCGCTGAACTTGGACAAGATCCATTGCGGATGTTCGAATATGTCCGCTCGTTGGGTTATGAATCTTATAAGGGTAGCTTGCGTGGTACACGTGGCACGTTATGGAGTGAGGCTGGCAACTCAATGGACCAATCTAGCCTGCTCATTGCCATGCTCCGTGCTAGTGGCATTCCTTCACGCTATCGCCACGGTACATTGAATACAGCTCGGGCACAGGAATTGATTCTTTCCATGTTTCCTACACCCACTAGGGTGATTGGACATATTCCTGAAGGAACAGAGGTCGCCGACCCGGCCAACGATCCTCAATTGCTGGCGGAGACCATCGATCACTGGTGGGTAGAGGCTTACTTACCGGGAACGGGTTGGACTGATCTCGATCCTACTTTCGCAAATGCGCAGCCGGGGCAGCAGTATGTGGATCAAGTAGCCTCGGATAGTACCGACCGAATTGCAGAAGTTCCAGATGCGCAACGGCATAAGGTGACGATGACGGTCAAGGTGGAAAGCTATCATCCACTGAATGTAGGTAATTCAGGTTTATCTTATTCTTATCCATTGACACATACTTTCAACACTGTTGATCTAGTAGGCCAGCCAGTGACGTTAGAGCATTTGGTTCAGGAAGAACAACCGGAAAGCTTCCTAGGGTCGCGATGCGCTATCTTTTGCTGGGTGAAGTATACCTATTTGCCATACCTCACGGTGGGTAATTTCAAAAACACGATTGAAGGGCAATCGTATCTGGAATTGATCTCTAATTTCCCATTTGGGAATTTCATGCTTACAGGCGAATGGCTCTTACTCGATGTACGAGATCCAGATGGCTATGTGACACGTTATGAGCGAGAGGTTGCGGATCGGGTCGGCTTTGAAGCACGGCAGACAGGAGGTACAGTTAATATCGCTTTGGGTACCTCAGGCCAACAACCTCTAGTCAGCGAGTTTGACTCGATTACTGTATGGGCTTCTACAAACACAGATATCCCTACAAATGTGTTTGTTGCAGATCTGTTAGCAATGGTCAGACTGTCTCCTGCACTTCAAGCCGTGCAAACTGAATTGAATCAGACTTCAGATAATGACATGAGTGGGAAGGCTCAACTTTTTAATCGGAATAAAGTTCTGATAACGGATGCTAAAATTCGAACTAGTCGAATCTTGCATGATTTGTTCATAACAACTTCGCGAGTTATTCATGATCAATTCAGCGCTCAGTTGCTAACCAAATCTTATACTCCGTCCCCCAAGTTGATCGTTATTCCAGAGAGTTACGCTGGATATGACCTTCTCCAAGTTGAAGAGCGCACAATCACTGCTCCTGGCCAGGCTATCCATGCGTCTTTTTCAGCACAAACCATTAACGGTTTAGCGGATACGACTATGGAGCACGCCATCCTAAATGGCATTTCTCAGAACAAACCTAAGTCTGTTTATTCCATTTTTGAAGCCGCGCAAGACGCAAATATTGGGCAGGTAGTACTTTCGAGTAACAATGTTGGTGACTTGTCTAGGCTGCAGATATCCGGCGAAGCCAAATCTCGTATTCATAAATCTATCCAAAATGGGAAACTTATCATTGTGCCGTCACAAATGGTCAATCTAGATGGTGTTCCTGCAATTGGATGGCTAGAGTTTAATCCAGATACGGGATTTATTGTTGGAGTCGAAGAAAACGGCCAGCATGGGGCATTACTCGAATACTTAAGTTTTTTGTATAACAACCAGAACGTTACTCCTGCCTATGCAAGATTGGGTGGGTTCCTAGTAACTATTTTTGACTATGTCAAAAATCTCTTCGTTGCGTATAGCGGGCTCAGTAGCATCACCAAGATACTTAACGTCGCTTCCTTTGCTGTCACATTCCTTGCCTCTGTATTTGACATAAAACCGAATAATATTAACTTGAGCAAATTGCTATTTGGTAGCCGTGTGGTGCTTGCCTATTTATTTACAGTAGCGGAAATTCTTAACTATCCGGTTGCTGGCGAAGGTTTCACCATCCAAATTTGTCTTTTTCATACAGCTAATCCCGCTTGTCAAGGCGCAATTGCTGCTTTGATAATGCTTGGAGCAGGGGGTGTAGGGATAGTGGCCAAATTGGCTTCTCAAGATCCACCGCTGCCTTCACTCTATTTAGCGCAAGAGCGGAACGATGTCGACGGGT
The DNA here is from genome assembly GCA_030834835.1 of Thermoflexales bacterium. Taxonomy (GTDB): domain Bacteria; phylum Chloroflexota; class Anaerolineae; order Fen-1058; family Fen-1058; genus JAGOBP01. The sequence goes on from JAUQXD010000841.1 coordinate 3,075, forward strand.
CTGCGCGTTCCGCTTCGATTATGACTGAAGCTACTCATTCTCTGGGGCCAATTACTGGTATGGTATGGGCCAAGCATCAGTTTATGACGCACGAAGAGGCATTACAAACGTGGAGATGCAGTAACAAATGCATGCTTGAATTCCATGATTTCAAATCCTTCTCTGCCACAGTTTATGATTTAGACTCAACTATAGTTGGAAATGGTTCTGTAGACGGGATTGCTTTCGCATCAGGGAAAGCAATCTTGGTTGGTGGAGCTAGTGGTATTCAATACAGCATCTCTAGCCAAGGCGGCGGATCATTTTATTCGCCTGCCTTACCGGGACTAGGAGTAGGTGCTAACTGGGTCACATATACTACTGAGCTGAAGGCTACTGAACCCTATACCTTCACTGTTTATGATGCGGTAATCACGGTAAACGGTACTGATCATTATACCGGGACCTTCAATATCATCACTGCTGCCATAACGGTTATCGAGGGCTCAGGTCACACAGCCGCGCCCAATTTCGCAGACGCTGCTTACATGCAAGCGGATGGCGCGCACCTGATGATCGGCCCGGCTAGTGGCACGTTCTTAGTGGGTGGCGAACCGATCGATGCCTCG
>JAUQXD010000842.1 GCA_030834835.1 Thermoflexales bacterium
CTGCAAGGGATCATCTTCGATAACCAGAATAGTCTCAGCCATATACGTTAAAGCCTCATCCGTTGCGGGGCGGGAGCGCTAAGGCATCATCGCGCCGGTGGCCAGCAGGCACCCAAAACCCAGCACGGCGACATTGACAAAAATCAACAGGGCGACCACCAGGCGCTGCTGCGGCGCAAGGTCTTTGAAGACGGGCATGCGCTCGACCAGCGACCGGCGGGCCAACTCTTCTTCTTCTTCGTGAATGGCGGCACTGCTTTGCCTGAGATCGTCAAACATCGCGCCTCCTTGTGAATAGCTTAGCGTTTTTTAGCATACCCCGGTGATGACCAAAAGTCAAATGCAAATTCAACCAGACAGCTCGTGGCGGGTTTGACATGGTTTTCAGTCTAAGGTATGCTTTGCGCCTATGAGGCGCTTCTCTGCACGACGGCCTGGTCCGGCCCACTGGGCGATGTTTGGCGTGGCGATGATCAGTCTGCTGATCGTCGCTGCGTTTCAGTTTAAGACCGACGGTTTGTTGACGGCCGAGGCTTCACCGATGAAGGCTCCCACCCAGACCGTGACCGCGCCGCCCGTGGTCAAACGCGCCGCAGCAGCGCCGCACGGCATTCGAATGATCGCGCCGCAGTCCCCGGTGGTCTCCAGCCCGATTTCTGATGATCTTGAGCCGCGCCTGCCGCGCACGCCGGTTCGCCCCACGCCGACCGGCGTCGTCTTTCCGGCCCCGATTTTCCCTCCCATCTTTGACGGCACGACGCGGACAGCCACCGTGCCGATCCTGATGTATCACTACATTTCAACGCCGCCGGTCGCCACCGACAAAATCCGGATGAGCCTGTCGGTGACGCCCGAGATGTTCGAGGCGCAGGTGAAGCTGCTGGCCGATAACGGCTTTACCACCATCACGCTGTTTGATCTGTACAACGCAGTGGCGACGGGTCAGGCGCTGCCCGCCAAACCGATCATCCTCACGTTCGACGACGGCTATGTCGATAACTACGAGCAGGCGTTTCCAATCCTGAAGAAGTACGGGTTGACGGGCACGTTCTTTGTGTTAACCGGCCCGGCCGATGCGAAAGACCCCGCCTACCTGTCGTGGGATATGATCAAAGCGATGAGCGACGCCGGGATGGACATGCAGCTACACTCGAAAGAACATGTCGACCTGCGCCATCGCCGGTATGAGGACCTGGTCTGGCACATCATCGGCGGTCGCCAATCGATCGAAGGGCACACGGGCAAACTGGTGGTCTTTATGGCGTATCCGTCTGGCAAGTACGATTCGACCGTCGTCAAGTTCCTGGCCGACAACAACTTCTGGGGCGCGGTCACGACCGAATCGGGCCGCACGCACACCGCAGCCGACGCCCTGAAATGGACGCGCGTCCGAATCGCGGGGCAACTTCGCCTGGCAGACTTTGCTCGACTGTTGGGGATGCCCGCGCCTTAACCTGGGCGACCAAAAGAGTTGTCATAGTAGACTCCGCACGTTTCCTCTCCTGTTTGCAAACCCGCTCGTGTCATATCAACAGAATTCGCGAAGAGGTTGTCATAACACTAGCAGAGCGTTGATTGGGTTCGGTTGTGATCTTCCATCTTGATCTACAGCATCCACCACCCGTTCCCGCCTCGATCGTGAGGGAGACTGATCAGTCGTGATGAGCGCTGTCGGCGCTGTGTGTCAAATCAATCTGAGTATGGTCTTAATCCTCCAACTGGCGTGCACCTAATCAAATTCGTGTGGCCGTTTGAAACTATCTAGTGCTATCTTTCTCAATCCTGATAGGTTTTGAGAGGCCGTCAGTGTTATACTCACCTCAGATTATCAAGCCCGACGCCTCGACTGGCCGGGCTTGATGCTTGCGTGGCAAATTATGACGACCTCTTCGAGATTGCCTGGTTTCTATAACAAGACTCAATCAGAACGGCTGCAAGCGATAGGCGAGCAAGCAGGATTGACGCCGGAAGAACTCGCCGCCTTTTCCGCAGGTCTCAGCCCTGATGGCGCCGACCACATGATCGAAAACGTGGTTTGCCTGTACAGTCTGCCCTTTGGCATCGCCACCAACTTCCGAGTTAACAATAAGGAAGTCTTGGTACCGATGGTGATCGAGGAACCATCGGTGGTGGCCGGGGCATCTCTGGCCGCTCGATTGGCGCGCGAAGGCGGCGGTTATGTCGCCAGTTCCGATGAACCCGTGATGATCGCCCAGATGCAAATTCTGGACCTCGTCAATCCTCACGCTGCCCGATTGGCCCTCCTGGCTCACAAGGCCCGCATCCTCGAATTCGTTGCCACAACCGATCCGGTCATCATCAAGTTAGGGGGCGGCCCGCGCGATATTGATGTTCGATTGATCGAAGACTCGCCCATCGGCCCGATGGTGGTCTTGCACCTGCTATACGACTGCCGCGATGCGATGGGCGCGAACACCGTCAACACCGCCGCTGAGGCCCTGCGCCCGATGGTGGAAGAGATCACGGGCGGGCGGGTGGCCCTGCGAATCTTGAGCAACCTGGCGGATCATCGCCTGGCGCGAGCGACCTGCGCCATCCCGGCGAGCGCGTTGGCCTTTGATCAATTCGACGGCGAAGATGTGCGCGATCGCATAATCGAGGCCTACGCTTTTGCAGCCGCCGATCCCTATCGGGCGGCTACGCACAACAAAGGCATCATGAATGGCGTCGATGCGGTCGTCATCGTTACGGGCAACGATTGGCGCGCGATCGAGGCAGGCGCTCACGCGTACGCTGCTCGTTCGGGCAGGTACACATCGCTCTCGCAATGGGGCAAAGATAGCAAAGGCAACCTCGTCGGCACGCTGGAAATGCCGATGGCGGTGGGCATCGTGGGCGGCGCGACAAAGGTGCATCCCACGGCGCGATTGGCCTTGAAGATCATGAGTATCCAGTCGGCGCGCGAGTTGGCCGAAGTGATCGTGTCGGTTGGCCTGGCGCAGAACTTCGCCGCGATTCGCGCGCTGGCGACGGAAGGCATTCAGCGCGGACACATGTCGTTGCACGCGCGTCAACTGGCGATGGCGGCGGGTGCGACCGGCGATCTGATCGAGCAAATCTCCGCGCAGATGGTGCGTGAAAAGCAAGTGCGGCTTGATCGCGCTCAGGCGTTAGTCGAAGAAATCAAGTCATACTTACCGGAAGAATCATAGGACACAAGTCCCAAAGATTTTGCAGTCATATGCTGGTACGCTGTGTTCAGTGAGAGAAGAGAACTATGCCGTTAATGAAGTCGATTAAACCAGTAGGGATTATTGGATATGGGGCGTATGTGCCGCGCTATCGCCTGCCCGCGACGGAAGTGTCGCGCGTGTGGACGGACGGCGAAGAAGGCACGCCCATCAAAGAGAAGGCCGTCCCCGGATTGGATGAGGACGTAGCGACGATGTCGATCGAGGCGGCGCGCAGCGCCATCGCCCGCGCGCAGATCGATCCGCAGGACCTGGGCGCGATCTGGGTCGGCAGTGAGAGTCATCCGTATGCGGTGAAGCCCACGTCCACCATCGTGGCCGAGGCCGTTGGTGCGGTGCCGTTTACGCAGGCCGCTGACTGGCAGTTTGCGTGCAAGGCTGGCTCCGAAGCGCTGCAAGCCGCCGCCGGTTTTGTCGGGTCGGGCATGGCGAAGTACGCGATGGCAATTGGCATGGACACCGCGCAGGGACGCCCCGGCGATGCGTTGGAATACACGGCGGGTGCGGGCGGTGCGGCTTACATTGTGAGTGATGCCGAAGAGTCGCTCGCTATTATCGAAGGTTCGTTGTCCTACGTCACCGACACGCCCGACTTCTGGCGCAGGCAGTACGCGCATTATCCCGAGCACGCCAGCCGTTTTACGGGTGAACCGGCCTACTTCAAGCATGTTACCGCGGCTGCGGAACAGATCATGGAAGACCTGGGCACGAAGCCGGAAGACTACACCTACGTCGTGTTCCATCAGCCCAACGTCAAGTTTCCGCAGCGCGCGGCGCAGATGCTGGGTTTCAAGCCTGAGCAATACAAAGTCGGTTTGCTCGTCAACGACATCGGCAATACGTATGCGGGCTCGAGCCTGATCGGGCTGACGGCGATTCTCGATGTCGCCAAACCGGGCGATCGAGTGTTGGAAGTGTCGTTCGGATCGGGCGCGGGCAGCGATGCGTTTTCGCTCCGCATTACCGATCGGATTACGGATCGACAGGGGCGTGCACCCAAGACGCGCGACTACGTCAATCGCCGCACCGTGATCGATTACGCGACCTACACGCGCTTCCGCAAGAAGTTGACGATGGTCTAGCGATTGGTAAATTGGCACATTGGTAAAGTGGTACATTGGTAGATTAGTAATTAGTGAAGCAGCATTTGCTAATCCACCGGTGACCAATCTACTAATCTACCAGTTCCTAATTTACTCATCTACCAAGTTACTCATCATGCGAGACGTCAGTATTATCGGAGTAGGACAAACGCCGGTTGGCGAACACTGGGACATTGGGCTGCGGCATCTGGCTTTGGAAGCCGTGCGCGCGGCGGCGGTGGATGCCAACATCGATCACGCCGATGCGCTGTTCGTGGGCAATATGTCCGCGGCGCAGATCGGCGGACAGACCAACCTCGGCGCGTTGATCGCGGATTTCGTGGGCCTGCGCGGCATCGAGGCGGTGACCATTGAGGCGTCGTCGGCGTCGGGCGCGGCGGCGATGCGGCAAGCATATCTGGCCGTCGCCAGCGGCGCGATGGATTTTGCTATCGTCGTCGGCGTGGAAAAACTATCGGATGTGCTGGGTTCGGCGGCGGTGTCCGCGCAGATGACGGCCGTCGATAGCGACTACGAAGCGTCGCACGGCGTGACGCCCTTATCGGCGGCGGCGATGTTGATGCGGCGCTACATGTA
>JAUQXD010000843.1 GCA_030834835.1 Thermoflexales bacterium
AGATCGCCAATCCGATCGTCGGACCAGCCGCGTTCGCGCAAGGGTTGCGCCAGCGCCAGAAACCAGGCCGAGGCCAGCAGATTCTCCGTCAGCGGATTCTGGCGTCCGCCGATGTCGGGCAGGCGCGGCAGCAGACGGCGATACTCATCGCGCGTTTGCTGCAAGATGCGGGCTACCTCATCGGATGAAAACTCCTCAGTGAGCACGCGCTTGAAGTACGGTAGTTTCTTTTCCAATTCCTTGAGCAACTGAGTTGAATGTGCGGTGTAATAATTCTCCGCAGTCATCGTCGTCATGATCTTCCCCGTTTAGACCGCCACCAGCAACGCCGTGGCATACATGATCGCCAGGCCCGCCGCGAAGCCGATCAGGTTGGGCAGCGTCGCCGCCGATTGGCCTTCGCGCTGACCGTGCCGCATCAGCAGTTTGCCCACTTCGACAATCACCTGCACGATCGCGCCGGTGCCGACGCCGAGAAAGATCGTCGCGGCGAGGTCGCTGTAGATGAAACCACCGATCCATGCGCCGATGATGGCGGGCAGTCCCGCGATGGCGGCCAGCGTGATGAAACTTTTCAGCGATGGCCGATCGACGGCGACCGGGGCTGCAATGCCGATGCCTTCGGTCACGTTGTGCAGTGTGAAGCCCACGACCAGGAACGCGCCCAGCGCCGCTGACCCCGAGGCATACGCCGCGCCAACAACCAGCCCTTCGGCAAGATTATGCAGCCCGATGCCAATCGCCAGTAGCAGCGCGATATTGAGTCGCCCGGCGGCTTCATCGCGTTTGCCGGCCTTGCGTGACGAGATGATCTGGATCAGGAAGTAGGCCAATAACGCGCCTGCGCCAAACAGGATCACACCTTGCAGCGACCCGGGTACGAGCGCGGCTTTCTCCAGACCTTCACTCGCGGTGTCGATCAACAGGAAAACGAGTAGGCCCAGCGTCAGCGCGAGGATGGCATCCATCGTGCGGCGTTTGAGGCCGCGCATGAAGGGATGCCACATCATGCCCAGACCGACCGGGATCACGCCGATGTAAAAACCGATCAGCGCAAAGTTCAGGAAGTTGCGCGCATCGATCGGCGGCGTTTCCAGCGCGACGGGCACCTCGACCGTGAACGGTGTGCCGGTTGACGTGACTAACACGATCACGTGCGCTTCGGCTGCCACCCACGGATAGGGCAGCCGGATCGTCGCCGTGCCAAAACGAGGCAGGGTGGGCGCAGGCGTGATCTGAAAGTTCCAGTAAGCATCATCGACGATCACTTGCGCAATCGTCACCGGGTCCGGCCCGGAGTTGACGACTTCAACTAGCATTTCACCGGGCGCGGGCAAGAGGACGCGCTGAATCGAAAGTTCCTCGATCGGCGGTAAGCCCTCCGGCGATTGCAGTCCCGCGCCACTCGACAGGAACAGCGCAATCACGCCGGCCAGCAAAATCAACGGCAACAGCGCCAGGGCATAACGGCCAACCGATCGGTTGGGGGCGGTTGAGAGAGTATGTTCGCTCATGCCGTCACCTCGAACATGCCCAGCCAGCCCAGTTCCGCGAATTCGCTGACGTGTGCGTGAAACATGTATTGACCCGGATACTTGAAGCGCGTTTCAAGAATGGCGCGCTCGCCCTGCGCCAGCATGATCGTGTCGGTGAACTCATCGGTCTTCAGGCGCGTGCCGGTGCGATAGACATCGAAGAAATTGGCGTGCAAGTGAAACGAGTTGACCAGATCAAACTCGGTGATGTTGACCACGTACATGCGGATCAACTCATTGACTTTGATCTGGATCGGGTGGCGTTGAAAGTGAAAGCCCACAGTATTGACGGCGTACACTTCATTGGCCGCATCGAAGTTGGTATCGAAGGCGTTCATCATCATGAACAATTCGTGCGCGGGCGGGCGTGCCTCTTTCGGATCGACGATGAAGCCGCCATATAAACCTTTGTGGATGTGGCGCTTCAGCGGCAGCGTGTGGCAGTGATACAGGTGCAGCCCGAACGGTTCCGCGTCGAACTCGTAAGTGAACTCGCCGCCGACGGGCACCGGCTCGAGCCCGTCCATGCCCGGCAAATGGAAGCCGTGAAAGTGGATCGAGTGTGGATGGCCCGTGCCGTTGACGAAGTGAACGCGAATCCGATCGCCTTCGATGGCTCGAATCGTTGGGCCGGGCACACGCCCGTTGTATGTCCACGCCGGAAAGAACACGCCCGGCGCAATCTCGATCTCTTTTTCAACGGCAAAGAATTCGTATTCGCGCAGCGTGCGCCCATCGGGCAGGGTGCTGACCTTGCCATAGTCGAAGTCGGTCAGCATCGCCGTCGGATCGAATTGATTGGCGTTCGCGGGATCGACATCGCCCGTCATCATGTTGTCGCCATGACCGGCGCTGTGCGAGGTGGTCGGTTGGTGTAGCGGTGTGTCGCTGGCTGTGACGCCAGCGCTGGCAATCGAAACCAGGCTGGCCGCGCCTAAGGCGCTGGCCGAGCCAAGTTTCAAGAAATCACGTCGTGTGACGGTAGTCATAGTGTTCCTCCCCTGGTTCAACTGTGTTAATCGTGCGCGCGTGAGCACCCCCATGCCCGTCGCGCGCGAGTTTATTCTTTGCGCTGACGGTGCAGGCTGGGATCAACCACCTGCGCCATCTGCGCGGTGCCCAATTTGCCGCCTAAAAAGGCGTTGATCTGCGCGATGAAGGGCGCAGGATTCTTCAGCATCTCGTTATAGTTCACATCCAGACGTTCGACGTTGCTTTGCTGCGCGACCCAGTCGTTGACCTGGCGCAGGTGTTTCTCGAAAAGCTTGGAAATGACCTCGTCGGGAATCTTGTTGGGGTCTTCGCCACGCCGAACGAGCATCTGCCGCTGCGAGGCCAGCACTTCGGTCATGTCGCGCTGCATGAAGATCACGCGATAGCGATAGGTCGCGGGCAGGTAGGGCAGCAATGCCGCAATGACTTTGACCACTTTGCCCGGCGCGTCTGCCAGCCATGCCACGTCGCCTTTGGTCAGTTGCTTCACGCGCTCGAATTCGTAGTAGCCTTTGGGATTGTCTTCGTCGGCGGTGCGCAGATTATCGGTCACGGGCGGAATGCCGCCCGCCTCCAGCATCTTCATCATCATCGACGTGCCGGAGCGCGGCAGGCCGGAGACGACGGTGATAATTTGATCGGATGTGTTCGGTGTCATCATGCTCTCTTTCGAAATAAGATAATTGTTTCAACGTCATTGCGAGGGCGCGTAGCGCCCGAAGCAATCTCAAATCTGGCCGAGATTGCCGCGCCACCTATGGCGGCTCGCAATGACGGCGCAAGTCAGCAATGTTACGCCCAGCCCAACCATCGCGCGATAGTGGCTGTGGCAAACGTCACCGCGAACGCAATCGCCAGTGGCATCAGCGCGCCGATGGTCGTCCACTTCTTGCTGCGCGTCTCACGCCACATGGTCATGATCGTCGTGGCGCAGGGATTGTGCAGCAGCGAAAACAACATCAGGTTGATGGCTGTCAGCATCGTCCAGCCGTGCTGGCCGACCAGCAAATTATACAGATCCGCGCCTTGCGGACCTTGAGTCATAATGCCTGTGCCCATGTAGACCATCATCATCGTCGGCACGACAATTTCATTGGCCGGAATGGCGATGACATAGGCCAGCATGATCACACCGTCGAGGCCGATGGCGACGCCCAACGGATTCAGGAAGTTGGCGACGTGGACGGCCAGTGATTGCCCGCCGATGACGATGTTGCTCAGCAGCCAGATCACTGCACCGGCCGGAGCCGCAGTCTGAACTGCGCGCCACAGGACAAACAGCGTGCGATCGATAATCGATGTGTAAATAATGCGCTTGATATTCGGGCGCCGATAGGGCGGCAGTTCCAGCGTGAAGGCCGATGCTTCACCTTTCAACAGCGTGCGCGATAAGAACGCGGACACGATCAAAGTGAACAAAATCCCGATGACCACCACCATCACGACTGATCCGGCGGCGACCACCGAGGCCAACGCAGGCGGAAAGGCCGCCGCCACAAAGACCGTCGCCAGCATGATCAGCGTTGGGAAGCGTCCATTGCACGGCGCGAAGTTATTAGTCAAAATCGCGATGAGCCGCTCGCGCGGGCTGTCGATGATGCGTGTAGCGATGATGCCCGCCGCATTGCAGCCGAAGCCCATCGTCATGGTCAGCGCCTGTTTGCCGTGCGCGCCCGCTTTCTTGAAGAGCCAATCGAGATTGAAGGCCACGCGTGGCAGATAGCCCAGGTCTTCCAGAATCGTAAAGAATGGAAAGAAGATCGCCATCGGCGGCAGCATCACGCTGACCACCCACGCTAAGCCGCGCCACACGCCGTGCCACACGAAGCCCGTGATCCACCATGGCAAACCGATGGCCGTGAACAAATTGGCGGCCTGATCTTCGATCCAGAACAGCGCATTGGCGATCATCTGCGAGGGCACATTCGCGCCGGTGATGGTCAGCCAGAACACGATGGACAACAGTAGCAGCATGATGGGCAAACCGAAGATCGGGGACGTGATCAGCCGATCGATGCGCTGATCCCAATCGAGCCGCCGTTGGCCCGGTGCTTTTACGGCACGATTGGCAATCGTTTCGGCTTCGGCATACATCGCTTCCACCAGTTGATCGCGGAAGTTGCCGGAGAGATCGCGGCGCAGCGCATCGGCGCGCGCGATGACGTCGTTGGCGGAGACAGTCGTCGTGCTCATCGTTATTGCGCTCCTTCCAGCGACATCTGGCGGCTGAAGCGGCGCACGGCTTCGCGCTGGCGTTCGGCGATAGTCAACAGTTCGCCGTTTTCCAGCGCATGGCGCACACGCAGATCGCCTTCCAGCAAACGCATCGCCACCCAGCGGGCGTTCGGCAGGCCGGGCGCCAGTTGATCGATCAGCGTGAGCAATTCACTGACCGTGCGTTGATATTCGCTCGTGCCCTGCACCCGATGCGGCGCGGTCGTGATTTTGCCTTCGATCACGTCGGCCACCGTCTGAATCAATTCGCGCAGACCTTCGCCGTTGCCGGCCGAAGTGGGCACGCACGGCACGCCCAAGTCGCGCGATAATGTGCGGGTATCCACTTCCAATTTCTTGCGGCGTGCTTCGTCCATCAGGTTGACGCAGACCACCGCGCGATCCGTGATCTCCAGCACTTGCAAGACCAAATTCAAGTTGCGCTCAAGACACGTCGCATCGGTAACGACGATCGTACAATCGGGTTGGCCGAAGAGAATGAAGTCGCGCGCGATCTCTTCGTCTTGCGAAGCGGACAACAGTGAATATGTACCGGGCAGATCGACCAACTTGTAGCGCACGCCCGCGTATTCGTAGCCGCCTTCCGCGCGTGTGACGGTCTTGCCGGGCCAGTTGCCCGTGTGTTGCTTGAGGCCGGTCAGCGCGTTAAACACCGTGGATTTGCCGGTGTTGGGATTGCCGGCCAGCGCCACGACGCGATCAAAGTTTTTGGTATTGATGCCCATTTGCTCCAACGACACGTGAGCGGGGCAGGTTGTACAGTCAGTCATGATACTTGATCCTTGATGAGAACGAGATCGGCCTGTTCGCGGCGTAAAGCGATGAGCGTGCCGCGCACTCGATAGGCCACCGGGTCCCGAAACATGCTGGGCATCTCGGCGGTGATGTGCGCGCCGGGCGTCATACCCAGATCGAGCAGGCGGCGGCGCGTGAAGCCTTGCAGCGATTCCACCAGCGCGTAAACTGTGGCCTGCTGGCCGGGCTTGAGCGAACTCAACCGCTTGACGGCAGCCAGCGCTTGCGTGCTGTCGGCGACGACGAAGATGTTGGCCGCCACGATCGGGGCCAGCGTGTGCGTCAAATTGCCGTCGGACAAGACCAGGCGCTGCGCGTTCGATTCGATCACTTGCACGATCTGACCGGGGCGCAGACCCATCGCGGCGATTTGCGCGAAGAGCGCGGCCGGTTCATCTTCCAGATGCACGATGCGGGCCAGCGTGCTCAGCGGCCATGCGGTCAGCGGTTGCCACTCGCGCCGCGCCAGTTCGCCGCTGGCCGACGGAATGGGGTCGCCGTGCGGATCGATCGTGGGATAACCGAGTGCGGCTTCCATCGCGTCGATCGCTGCCGGGCTAAGTTCGTGCTCGCGGCGTTCGGCCTCGGTGTGTACCTGGGCGAGCGGCATGCGAGCCTCGTCGGCCAGATAGCGTTCCAGCAAACGGTGGGCGCGAATGATCGCCAGCGCCATGCGTTCGCCTTCGGGCGTCAGACGTAGTCCATCGGTCGTCGTGCGCAGCAAGCCTTCCTTTTCCATTTGCGTCAACAATCGCACGGCATTGGCCGCCGACAGGCGCAGCGCACCGCACAGCGAGTCCAGCGTGGCGTGACTGCCGCGCCATTCGCAGGCGTGCAGATGCTTCAGCGCGTCTTCAACTCGCGCGTGCTGCCGCAGGGCTTGATAGCGCCGCCACACTCGCCAGCCGATTATGGCCGCGACAATGGTGATGAGTGCGATGATGATCAAAGTAAAGTCATTCATAAACCACTGCTTCCTTCAATAGATTACGGTTGGGTGCTCACAAACACCTGCGCGGCCAACTCCCGCCCGATCGAGCACTCGGCCTTGCCGACCTTCATGCGCAGCGAGCCGCCGAACGGTTCGCTCTCGATGAGTGTGACGCGCACACCGGGCCGCAGACCCAGTTCGCCCGCATAGCGCAGCACCGCGGAATTGCGATCGCTGACGCGGGTGACGGTGGCCGTGCAGCCCGGCCCTAACTGCAACAACGATTGTTCCGCGACGGCAATCAGGGTGCCGTCTTTGGCCGGGATGGGGTCGCCGTGCGGATCGACCTGCGGATTGCCCAGCCGGGCCGCGATGCGCTCTTCAAATTCTTCGCTAATCACGTGCTCCAGCACGTCCGCTTCCGCGTGGACTTCGTCCCACGAATAGCCCAATGCTTCGATCAAGAATAGTTCCAACAGCCGATGATGGCGCACGATTTCCAGCGCAACCTTCTCGCCGGCTCTGGTCAGTTCCACGCCCTGATAGGGCGTGTGCCGCACCAGCTTCAATTCGGCCAGTTTCTTGATCATGCCGGTGACGCTGGCAGGTGTCACACTCAGCGCCGTAGCGATGGCCGTCGTCGTGACGTGGCCCGCGCGTTCGCGGATCATGTATATGGCTTTCAGATAGTCTTCCATCGGCGGACTGAGTTTATCCATTTGCTTAACCTAGAATAAAATTTAGGAGCGCCTAAATTTTAGTTGAGATGTGATAAAAAGTCAAGGGGGAAACTGGCGGCTGTGCCATCGATTGCGCCAGACGGCCCGCCGTGGCACGGCCACGGACACGGGCAAATCGACGGTCAAGATTGGGAAACCCGCGCAGCGGGTTTGGCGTAAGTAGCGTCGGATTCCATCCGATGGCGGCGCGATAACAACAATAGCCATGTGCTTCCAACGGATTGCCGCTGGATTTGACAATCCAGTGGGAGCAGATACACCAAACTGCGAATTGCCGGCCTGCAATTGCATTGGC
>JAUQXD010000081.1 GCA_030834835.1 Thermoflexales bacterium
GTTCCCTCGTCGCTGGCGCCTGTCTTCGGCAGCGTGCCGGGCGTGGCCAGCGGAGATACGGCCGGCGCGACGCTGGTGGCGGTTGACACCGCAGTTGGGGTGAGTGTCTCGGTCGGCGTCACAACCTGGGTGGCAGCCACCGTTGCCGCGGGCGTCACCGTTGCCTGTTGAGCGGGCCGGGCGAATACGCCGGCGGCGGTAAAGGCGGACATCACCACGACAGCGATGCCCACCGCGAACAAGTTGCGAACTTTGAACATCTTAACCTTCTCCTTTCCAGGTCGAATCTTGATACTGCTCCAACACCCGCCTATCGTACACGATCTAGCCTAAAAAAGTTCCAAACGGAAGTTAAAAAGAAACTAAAAAAGCCGTAGCGAAGCGGTGAATAACGCCGCGCCCTGTCAGGGCGCGGGGAGGGCCACCAGAATCAGCCGGTGCGTATTGTTATTGCGCGGCCAACACGTGACCAGGGTAAGACGTTCGTCATTGCTTGGCCCGATCCAGCGCGCATTTTCACGGCGCACTTCAAGCGGCTGATCCTTTTCGGGCACAATGGTTCTAAACGCGATCACATAGTTTCGCGTGAATAGATCGGTCTGCACCGCGATGGCATCGCCTTCTTTAAGTTTCTCAAGATGTTCAAACACGCGGCCGTCAATATCCTGATGACCTTCCAGCACCGTGTTGCCGATCGCGCCCACCGGCGCGCTGGTTTTCAGCCAGCCTGCGGCTCGCCACTCGGGCACGTCCCATTCACTGACCTGTTGTCCATCTTGTTCGATGACGGTCCAGCCCATCTCGATCACGGGCACATCGAGATCGATCGCCGGTATGATCAGGCGTGTTGGCGCGGCCGGGATGGCGGTAGCGGTCGCTGCGGGTGATGGTGTGGCGGAGGCCGGTGGAGCCGGTGTTGAAGAGGGCGACGGTGGCGTCGGCGTTAGCGTGATTGTCGGCTCGATCGTCGCCGTCGAAGTTGGCGGCGAAGTTGACACACTCGATGGCCCATCACCCGCTTCCGGCAGCAGCGGCGTTGACAGCATGATCGGTTGAGGTGTGCTTTGCGGACGCGAATCGTATACAGGCTCGCCTGGTTCAATCGTACTTCGCGGGTCGGCAGGCGGAACGACACAACCGGTCAGCAGCCATAGCAAACCGGCCGATGCGAGGAGCAGTCGGCTTCTCATATAGGAATGATGTCTCTTTCTAACCGGGCGCGTACCGTGCTCTCGATTGAAGCACAGTCTGACACGACCACGGCCGTGAATTACCAGAGGGTGAATTGGGGCGAACTTGTCTGGGGGTGAATGAAGAAGCCTGAACAGACGGTGGAAGCATGAATGCGCGGAAAAAGCGCCCCAGTAACGCGACCGATCTTAGCCGATTCACGTCTGAGGCGCAACCATCCAGCGATAATGGGAGCAAGCGATGGGGTTGATCGATCTACGCGGCTTACCCGGGTCCGATCGGCTTCGCGACGACGATCAGGCGATGAGTGTTGTCGGTGTACGGCCAGCACGTCACCAGCGTCAGGCGTTCGTCCAGCGTGGGCTGAATCCAGATCGCGTTTTGGCGGCGGACTTCGATCGGTTCATCGCGATCGGGCAAGATGTGGAGCGCGGTGACTTGATACGAATGAGCCTGATCGTTTGAATAAACCTTGATCAGATCGCCCGACTTCAAATCGACCAGCCGGCGAAATACCTCGCCAGCCATGTTATGGTGCCCTTCGAGGACGGTGTTGCCGGGTTGGCTGATCGGTGCGGAGGTCTTCAGCCAACCTGCCGCGAAATGATTGGGGATGTCCCATGTGCTGACATTCTTCGTTTGACTCCAGCCCACCATTTCGATCGGCGCGTCGAGGTCGATAGCGGGGATAACGACGCGGGTCGGTATGCGCCGCACGGGTTCGGTGATTACGGGCGCCGCTGCAATCAAAGGTGGCGGAGTTTGATTCGGGGCGAGCAGCGGCGTCTCAGGCAGCAACACCGGCGTCGCGGTGATCACCGCCTGGCTTTCGACGGGCAGGGCCGTGACGGTCGGACGCACGAGCGGTTGCGCCTCACCGAAAGCAGCCGGCGGCGGCATCAGCCGGTCGCGAATCAACGGATAGGCGAGGAGTCCGGCATCAATGACGAATAGCACGCCGGCCAGCGCCAGCAAATTGATCAGGCAGCCCAGGCCTGACGCGGCGGACCTGCGCCCAACGTCAGGCCTCATAATCGGGGAGCCGATCGATCGTGCGCGAGCCGACGGCCAGATGGACTTCATCCTCACCCAACGCAGCGATCCAGCCCGCCGGAATCAGTTTCTTTCCTTTCACGAGCAGACCCTGCGAGATCAGGACGTGCGTCAGGCGTTCGCCGTCACCGGTTGTCACGACCTCGTCGATATTGCCCGCGCGTTTGCCGTCCCGCGAAATCACCCTGGCCCCCTCTTTTACAGCTACGGTTCCTTCAGGAATGTTTAGCTGGGTCTCAACGCGGTAACCCGGATCGACAAACTGTGGAAGCAGCGGCGAACGCGGATATGTCGGCTGCCAGTACAGTTCGGGCACAGACGGTGTCGGCCCCGACGACGTCGGCCCACTCTGGCCGGTGCGTTCCAATCGCTCCTCGTCGGCGACGACGTATTGAGTCTCTTCGAAATCGGGCAAGTGTTCCAGTTCGTCGGCTGTCAACCGCACGATGACGCCATTTTCTGCGCCAACCTCCACCCGATCGATCGGGAGGACTTTATCATGGGTTGTCAGAATCCCGCGCCGAACGATCAGGTGAGTAACCTCAGCTGTCCCGGGATCGATCACGACGCGTTCGAGACGGCCGATCGCCTGGTCATCAAGCGTAAAGACTCCGACATGTTGTTTGAGTTCCATTTTTCTGCTCCTGGGTCAGGTCAGACAGGGTGGCTAACGGGCGGCCACGGCGGTTCCCTGAAGAAATCGATTGACCTCTTCTTCAGCCTGCGCCCGCGAGTAGCCGTATTTTTCCTGCAACAGTTCGACGAGCACATCGACATGACCTTCAATGCGATCCACATCCGCATCGGTGAGGGCCAGCCAGTGCGGTCGTATTTCTTTGCGCAACTGCTTCCATTGGTGTTCAAACACATCGGCGTTTAACATGGGATGTGCCTCCTTAGCATGCCCCTTACAGCCTTACTGGTTTAGTAGTTGTCGAATTCGGGCGCCCAGTTCGGCTGGCGAAATCGGCTTAAGCCAGATATCGTTCGCGCCGGCCTGACGGGCCTCCAGGTGAGCGATGGGATCAGCCAAGCCGGTCAACATCACAACCGGGATTGCCGCAAACGCCGGCTGGGCGCGTATCCAGCGACACACGTCGATACCACTCATGTCCGGCATCATCAAGTCCACAATCACCAGAGCGGGCTGCCGGCTGTAGATCTGCTTGATAGCCTCCGGTCCGGTCAGCGCCACTCGAATCTCGAAGCCCGTTCTGTTCTTGAGTGCCAGCTGGTGCAGTTGTAACAGGCCCGCATCGTCGTCTACCAGTAAGATTGTTTCTTGCGGCGTCTTAGCCCGGCTTGATTCGATCAGATCAGGCCTCGACGCCTCGTCAGCATCCCCACGCCCAGGGCCAGAAGCGCTGAGCCGACGATTGACCACAAGACGGGAAATGCTTCCCCGCCGATGTGCACCGTTAGCACTTCGGGCAGTCGCAGTTGTTGCGCGAGCCACAGGCCCAGGAACGCGCCCACGAAGCCCACCACTGCCGATACGAGGCAGCCGCCCAGCGAATAACCGGCCAGCGATTGGCCGATCGCACCACAGATTGCGGCGACAAATAGCAAGATCAGGAATTGAACGAGCGTCATGACCCACCTCCTTAAAAGTGCC
>JAUQXD010000844.1 GCA_030834835.1 Thermoflexales bacterium
GTCTGCAGCCGCTCGTTGTCTGCGCGAAGGTCGTCAGCGTTCATGAGGTTAGTCTATCGGCTATCTAAGTCGTCCGCAATAGCACTCTTTCACCGTTGACAGCTGCCCAAAGTTTTAGCTTGGACACGGTAAACAAATACCATTTTTCATTTGTCATTGCATAGCGGGGTTGACCTTGCGAGAAGTCTTAATTCGTGATCTGGGCAAATGTATTGATTGCAACGTGTGCGTGGATGCCTGCCGCAACCGGCACGGCCGCGCGCGCATGACGATGACCGGGCCGGTGTTCGGGCAATATCAACTGCCCGATGTGTGCCGCAACTGCCCCGATCAGCCGTGCGTCAACGCCTGCCATCTCGATGGGATGCACCTGCATGACGGCAAAACCTTTGTCTCGGACGCGTGCCGCGGCTGCAACAAGTGTGTGGAAGCCTGCC
Source organism: Thermoflexales bacterium (assembly GCA_030834835.1). Lineage (GTDB taxonomy): Bacteria > Chloroflexota > Anaerolineae > Fen-1058 > Fen-1058 > JAGOBP01. The sequence continues at coordinate 438 of JAUQXD010000844.1, forward strand.
CTTACGGCGTCATCGCGCTCTTGCCACGCGAACACCAGAAGCGCGAAAGTTTCTTTAAGCGCGTGGTCGGTCAGGCGCGCGGCCTTGGGAATGGGAATGGACACAAGCCCATCCTCGAGGGTCGCGTGGCTGCCGATCCGTCGCGCTGCGTGCAGTGCGGCATCTGCGGCTATAACTGCCCGGTCGGTATTGCCGTGCGCGATTACGCGCGCGAAGGCAAGATCGTGGATGACGAGCGCTGTGTGAAGTGCGGCCTGTGCATCGAGAAATGTCCGCGTGGCACGCTGCGCTGGGAGTCGACTGACGGCGAGCAGCCCGCCCGCGCGCCGACGCCGTTGATGCGGGCCGACAAGTGCGATCTGTGCAAGAGCTACGGTGAAAGCGCCTGCGTGAAAGAGTGCCCGACCAACGCCATGCTGCGCCTGCCGGCTGACGATGGTTTGCTCGCGCTCAACGAAATGCTGCACGCGGCGGTCATGGAGCGCGTCAACTTGCCCATGCAAGAATCCCATCGGCACAGCGCACCAATTCCGTTGTACGAGGACATTCCCGTCAGCCCGCGCCCCGGTACCGAACTGGCGAAGTCCCCGGCCATCGGCCAGTCGCCGTCCTTGAAGACCGGCCGAGTCCTGACGCAAGTCCGAGACAGCCGAGGCTAAAGCGAGACCTATGCGTGACTATGTGATTATTGGCAATGGCGCTGCCGGGGTGACGGCGGCCGAAGAACTGCGGCGGCGCGACGCGCGCGCACGCATTACGATCGTCACCGACGAGAAGTATCCGATGTATAGCCGGCCCGGTCTGGCTTACGTTCTGATCAATGAGGTGTCGGTAGAACAATCGATGGCGCGCCAGCCCGAGTGGTATGTTAAACACCGCATCGAGCTCATCTACAGCCGCGCCGAACAGATCGATTTCGATCGACGGCGCGTGCAGCTGGCGAATGGCCGCGGTCTGCTCTACGATGCGTTGTTGATCGCGGTAGGCGCGAAAGCCGTGCCCGCACCGTTTCCGGGCGGCAAGCTGGACGGGATTGTCTATCTCGACAACATGGACAACACCGTCGATATTCTGCACCGCGTGAAGTCAGCGCGGGCGGCCGTGGTCGTGGGCGGCGGCATCACCGCGTTGGAAATGGCGGAAGGGCTGGCGCATCACAAGGTGGAAACGCACTATCTGGTGCGCAAGAGCAATCTGTGGTCGGCGCTGCTCAATGATCGGGAATCGAAGTTGGTCGAGAAACAAATTCTGCATCACGGCGTCCACATTCACTATGGCCATGAAACGGCTGAAATCATCGGCGAGGCCGGGCGCGTGGCGGCCGTGAAAACCAATAAAGGCGAAGTCATTCCGTGCGACATCGTGGGAGTAGCCATCGGGGTCAAACCCAATCTGGCTCTGGTCAAAGGCACACCGTTGGAGGTCGATCGCGGCATCCTGGCCGATGAATACTTGCGGACCAACATCCCCGATGTGTATGCGGTGGGTGACTGCGCCCAGATTTATGACGCCTGGAGCGGTGAAAAGCGGGTGGACAGCCTGTGGCCGACGGCGATTTCATCGGGCCGCATCGCGGCGATAAACATGGCGGGGGTCAAGCAACCGTATCGCAAAGGTGTGCCCTTCAATGCGGCGCTGTTGTTCGGCTTGCACCTCACCGCGATCGGGCAAGTGGCAGCCGCCGGCCGCGAGGACGACGAGGCCGAAGAACTGGCGTTTATCTCGCGCGGGGCTAGCGAAGTCTGGCCCGCGTCAACGGGCGTCGGCTACACCAGTGCCTGGGCTAATGACGGCACTTCATCACAACGGTTGATCTTGCGGGACAACGTGATCGCGGGCGCCCTGCTCCTGGGCAATCAGCAGTTAGCCGATCCGCTGCGCGATCTAATCGATCAGCGGGTTGACATCGAGTCGGTCAAACGCCAGTTATCGGCGGGCGGCACGGCGATGTCGATGGCGGTCATGACCGCCTGGCATGAACTCAAGCGCAGCAAAAAGGTTGCAGTTCCTTACTACTCCGGCATAGAGTTTGGAGATAATTAGACGCGCAGTCGCGCGTAATCGCCGCCGATGAGGACGCCTGGCCTCGCGGCGCGGTGGAAGCATTGCCTTTAAGTTTGTCAATCAGACCGGAGTCCGGTTGGGAGCCTATCCATACGGGCAGCCAAAAACTGCCCCTGACCGCGTGACTTGCCGGCATGTGGCGCGACTGTTATTCCGAGGGGGAAGTCACTATGCGTCGCTATCGACGATTTATAGTTATTGGCCTGGCATTCCTGATGGCCGCCGTCTGGAGCGTGGTGTTGGTTTCAGGCGCGGAAGCGAGCATGCCCGGCGAGGGCCTGTATCCGCTTAAACTGGCGCTGGAGCATTTGCGCTACGATCTGGCTGCGAGTGACGCCTTTCACGCGCGGCTCGATCTGGAGTTCTTGGAGCGCCGTCTCGACGAACTTCAGCAGGTCATCACCACCGATCGCGCCATGCAGGCGCTGGACGAAGTGGAACTGGCCCTGATCGAATCTACCAAGGCCGTGGCTGCTGTGCCGGCTGAAGCGCAGGGCGACATGCGTGCGGAATTGGCCCGCCTGGCCTTGCGCGCGAATGCCGATCTGGAACGCTGGCGCGCTGAACTGGGCGGACAAGACCCCAGGATCGCCGTCGTGGCGGAACTCGCCAGAACGATCGGTGAAGCGGCGTCTAATCCGGCCATCACCTCGGCTGAGCTGCTCTTGATTCTGAGCGGCGCGGCCTCGTCGATGGTGGATGCTTCAGCGGGCGGAATTGAGATCGCTGCGCGTTCGATCGCGCTGCCACCTGAACTGGCGGCGAAGCATCGGCCCACCTTTACCGGCCGACACGCGGAGATCGACTGCAATCAATGTCACGTCGGCGGTCAGACCAAAGGTCTGTCGGCGGCGTGTGTGAGCTGCCATGAGGATGAGCACACAGGCAAGTTCGAGTCGATGGGTCTGACGTGCGAGCGCTGCCATACCGACATCGCCTTCAAGCCGGCCAGTTTTGATCACCAGAACGCCACCACTTGCCAGGAGTGCCATCAGGTCGATACACCGGTCGATCACTTCGCCGGCGAGTGCAGTATCTGCCACATGACCCAGGCGTGGAAGCCCGCCGACTTCAATCACACCGGCTTTACAGCCTGCGCCGACTGCCATACCAAAGACAAGCCGGTCGATCACTTTGCCGGCCTGTGCAGCAATTGCCACTCGACTTCGGCCTGGAAACCCGCCGATTTCAACCACACCGGTTTTTCCGATTGTGTGGCCTGCCATACCAAAGACAAACCGACCAATCACTTTGAGGGCCAGTGCAGTAATTGTCACACCACGAATGCCTGGCAGCCGGCGACCTTTGACCATAGCGGCCAGGCCAATTGCGTAGCCTGCCACACCGACGATAAGCCGGCCAATCACTTTGCGGGGCAATGCAGCACGTGCCACGCTACCGGCGCCTGGCTGCCCGCCAGCTTCAATCACACCGGGCTGACAGACTGCGCGTCATGTCACACTAAAGACAAGCCCGCCAATCACTTTGCGGAGCAATGCAGCACCTGTCACGCTACCGGGGCATGGATCCCGGCCACTTTCAGCCATACCGGCCTGACGGATTGCGCGGCCTGCCATACCAAAGATAAGCCAACGAATCACTTTGCGGGACAGTGCGCGACGTGTCACACGACGACGGGCTGGACGCCCGCCAGCTTCAACCACACCGGGCAAACCGATTGTGCGGCCTGCCACACTAAAGACAAGCCAACGAATCACTTTGCGGGACAATGCAGCACCTGCCACAACACCAACAGCTGGAGCGAAGGCACCTTCAACCACACCGGGCAAACGGACTGTGCGGCCTGCCATACCAAAGACAAGCCAACCAATCACTTTGCCGGGCAGTGCAGCACCTGCCACAACACTAACAGCTGGGGCAATGTAAACTTCAACCACACCGGGCAGACAAATTGTGTGTCGTGCCATACCGGTGACAAACCGCCCAATCACTTTGCCGGGCAGTGCAGTACGTGCCATAACACCAACAGTTGGAGTGAGGGCGCCTTCAATCACACCGGACAAACCGACTGCGCGTCGTGCCACACCGGCGATAAACCCGCCAATCACTTTGCGGGCCAGTGCAGCACGTGCCACAGCACAGGTGCCTGGACGCCGGCCAACTTTAATCACACCGGCCAAACCAACTGCGCGTCGTGCCATACTGGCGACAAGCCGCCGAATCACTTTGCGGGCCAGTGCAGCAATTGTCACAACACCAACAGCTGGGGCAATGTGAACTTCAATCACACCGGGCTGACCGATTGTCAGTCGTGCCACACCCGACCGGGTGGTCACTTTGCGGGGCAGTGCAGTACCTGTCACAACACCAACGATTGGGGCGATGCGACCTTCAATCACACCGGGCAAACCGACTGCGCGTCGTGTCACACCGGCGACAAGCCGCCCAATCACTTTGCGGGTCAGTGCAGCACGTGCCACAACACCAACAGCTGGGGGAATGTGAACTTCAATCACGCCGGTTTGACTGACTGCCAGTCGTGTCACACCCGACCCAGTGGTCACTTCCAGGGCCAGTGCAGCCAGTGTCACAATACCAACGATTGGGGTGATGCGTCGTTTGATCACACCTTCCCGATGGATCACGAAGGCGCGAACGGCGTCTGCTCGAGGTGCCATCCGGGCGGCGATACTTCCCAATGGACGTGTGCCAACTGCCACAACTACAACAACATGGATAACGAGCATAACAATGTGAACGGTTATTCGCATAACTGCATCCAGTGTCACGCCGATGGCGGAGATCGACCCACGGCCGGGGTTCTGCCCATCTTCGCGGCCTTCCAGAATCCGTGGTTGCGCTCGCAACCCAATCAGCGGCCGCCGCAGCGACCGTTGCAGCAGCTGTTGTCGCAGACTCAGTAGATCGCAGTTTCAGAGCAGAGGCGGCTCCGTGCGAAGCCTCCCGGTGGGACACGCCGCCGGATAAATGGGCGTCAGAGCCGCCTCTGTTGGCAATCAATGATCTGCGGAAACTCAATAAAGCACACTGGCCTCGCCAACACTCACTGGCGAGGCCAGTTGTATTTTGGCGGTCGTGAGCGCAACAGCCTGGTCTGAAAATCCACGAGCATCGGGCTCACCCGACAACGTCCCATCTGAATTATTTTTCCCAATGTTGACTTTCAGCGTTGGATCAGGTACCGTCTCTAACAGCCAGGGTTTTCCCCCTACCCTATTGGGCACTCGGTCAACAATCGAATAACGAAACAAGTCGCTCGTTCCATCCACATTGATGACGGGACGATCAGTTGTGTGTCCGTCCGACGCGGATCGATTCCATGTCGGTTGAGGCACGCTGTCACTATCAGGAGAATTTGCATGCCAACGATGAAAGCAGTCCGAATTCACGCTTACGGTGGCCCAGAAGTATTGGTATACGAAGATGCGCCGCGTCCCACGGCGGGCGATGGTGAGGTGCTGATTCGTGTGCACGCTACATCGGTCAATCCCTTTGACTGCGCCGTACGCGCGGGCTATATGACCGGCTATTTCAACCATACGCTGCCCCTGATTCCGGGGAGCGATGTTGCGGGAATCGTCGAGGCCGTCGGCGCAGGCGTGACAAATTTTGCAGCGGGTGACAGTGTCTACGCGCGCGCCGGGGTCTATCGCGATGGCGCGAATGCCGAGTACGTGGTCGCCGCCGCCACGGATGTGGCCGCCCCGCCGAAGTCGATCGATCTGCTGCACGCGGCCGCTTTGCCCCACGTCACGCTGACGGCGTGGCAGGCGCTCATCGAGACCGCGCAGATAGCGGCGGGGCAGACCGTGCTGATTCACGGCGCGGCCGGCGGCGTGGGTCACATCGCGGTGCAGCTGGCGCACTGGCGCGGCGCTAAAGTGATCGGAACTGCTTCGACTCATGTGGATGTGCTGCGCGAATTGAAGGTGGAGCAAGTAATCGATTATGCCACCGCGCCCTTCGAGTCAGTCGTACATGACGTGGATGTGGTGATCGACACGGTGGGCGGCGATACGCAGGCACGCTCGTGGGCGGTGCTCAAGCGCGGCGGAATACTGGTCTCGACGGTTCAAGCGCCATCCGAAGAAACGGCGGCCTCTCACGGCGTGCGACAAGGGATGGTGTACTCGGCCCCGCCGATTGGGCCGACGCTGACGCAAGTAGCCGCACTGGTCGATGGCGGACAACTGCGGCCGATCGTGTCGGCGGTGCTGCCGCTGAGCGAGACTCGCCAGGCGCATGTGCAGATCGAAGGCAAGCACGTCGCGGGGAAACTGGTGTTACAGGTGGCGTAAGGCGCTTCACCTGTCATGCCCGAGTGTAGTTGTCGGGCATCCACACGCACGATTGGCGAAGCAGGCTAATAAGCGGCTGGATTCCCCTGCCTGTGGCCGGACGCCTTCGCGGGAATGACAAAGGACCTTGAGATAGCGGAACATCACAGGACGATCACCGGTCAGCGGACGCGGATTAGATGCAAGTCCTCACCTACACGTGATCGATCCAAAGACCTGACAGGTGGGCCATCGACTTGCTTGACTGATGGCGAGCCAGTGCCCACCTGTCAGGTTTCATACCATCGTGTCGCATCGCCAGCACAACCACTCGCCTCTACACCCCTAGGGCAATTGCATCTTATTGGGTCAGCAACGCGAGCAGATAGTCGTGATCCCAAGCGGCCTTGAGGCGTTTGTTCTGCGTACCCAGTTTGGTGGTTTTGTCCTGTTTCAGTAAATTGAGTGCGATGTGCCGCACGACGG
>JAUQXD010000845.1 GCA_030834835.1 Thermoflexales bacterium
AAGCACATGCTGCGCCGCAACGTCGATATGGTCTACATCATCGAGAACAACGGGGTGTATGGCCTGACCAAAGGCCAGTTCTCGGCCACCGCCGATGTGGGTCAGGAATTGAAATACGCGGGCAAGAACGAACTGCCGCCGATCGATCTGTGCCTGGAAGCGATTGCATCCGGCGCGGGCTTCGTCGCCCGATCGTTTGCAGGCGACCCTAAGCAAGTGCAGCAACTGCTGAAAGCCGCGATCAGTTATCACGGCACGGCCGTGCTGGACATCATCAGCCCGTGTGTGACCTTCAACAACAGCGATCTCTCGACCAAGGGCTACAACTGGGGCAAGGATCACGAAGAGGCGTTGCACGAAGTGCGCTACGTGATGCCCGCCGAAGAGATCATGGTCGAGTACGACGAAGGCGAAGTGAAGGACGTGATCATGCACGACGGCTCGACCATCCTGCTGCGGAAACTCGACAAGGATTACGAGCCGCGCGACAAATACGCAGCGATGCGCCTGCTGGAAGAAGCGCGCGAGAAGCAGCAGTTTATCACCGGCCTGATCTACATCGATCAGCAACGGCCCAATCTGGTCGAACGCGAGCACCTGACCGACGTGCCACTGGTGCATCTGCCGCCGGAAAAACTGCGCCCCTCGCGCGAGGCGCTGGACAAAATCAACGCGGCGTACATGTGAAAGACATCGGGGCGAGTCACTGACTCGCCCCGAGCGTTATTTCCCTCAAGGTTGCCAAGCTGTGCGCCAGATAGGTTCTTCAATCTCATCGGTCAGTTTTCGCCGCCCTGAGCCATCAGCCTTCATAATATAGACAGTAACACAACAACCAGTGCAGCAATTGGTATCGGGTCTAACACGAGTTGATGCATAAGTAATCCACCGCCCGTCGGGTGACCATTCTGCATACCCGTCGCCCACCTCTGGATCATTGGCGAAACTTCTCTGATCGGAACCGTCGGCATTCATGACATGGATTCTACTGCCACTGTCTTTGTAGAAGCCCGTGTATAGAATCTGCCTGCCGTCCGGCGACCAGCTTGGCTGCAAGTTGTGTTCTTGTGTGTTTGTCAATTGCACGAGCTGTGAGCCATCAGCATTCCTCACGTAGATTTGCACTGGGATTCCTGAAGCAACAAGTAGCTGCCGACCATCTGGCGACCACAATATATCCTGTGAATTGGCAAATCCAGTTGCAATACTGAACTCTTCTGAACCATCTGTGTTGACGAGATGGATTTCATAGTCGCCGACAAAAGGATCTTTCGTAAACTGAAAAGCGATTTGCCGGCCATCTGGTGACCAGGCCGGATGCTCATGATTGCCGGGTCCACTCGTGAGTTGAATCAATTCAGTTCCATCAATATTGACAGTATAGATCTGGAGATCCCGCATAAAACTTTGCCCTGAGTGCGAGTCATACGCTATTGCCTTGCTGTCGGGAGACCACGAAAGAAAGCCGGCGCCTTTAGTCTCTGCCAGGCGAATTAGATTGGAACCGTCAGCCTGCATCACATAAATTTCGCCCGGAACGCTACGTGCGGCAAGATGTTTAGCATCAGGGGACCAGTGCAATTGCGCAGGTTCAGCGACATCGGCTAAATGGCTTAGTCCCGTGCCGTCTACATTGCTAATGTTGATTTTGTTTTTGCCAAAAGTAGCGAAAGCAATTCGGCCTGTGCCACCACCGATCGGGGTCGGCTTAATAGATGACGGGCCAACGCTCAATGTGGGCGACGCCGGGGTATTTCCAACGACTGCAAGCATTCGGACACTCAGATACGCAAGCAAAACAGCAAGTGTAAGCCATGCAGCCCTGCGAAATAGTGTTCGCATGTTTCTGTCCTGGCACGAAATGTCCCCCGCCGAAGACGAGTATAACATGGTTCGCAGGCTGTTATTCCCGACCTGAATCAAAAGAGCCGCCCCGAATTGGGACGGCTCTTCCAATTTCTAACTTCTAACATCCAGTCGCTAAACTTACTTCGCCTGAACCTTAATCGTGCGCGGCTTGACGGCCTCGGCCTTGGGCACGCGCAGGGTCAGCACACCGTTCTCCAAATTCGCTTCGATCTTGTCGGCGTCGATCTCGTCCGGCATCTCGAAGGCGCGGCTGAACTTGCCGTAGCCGATCTCGTTGCGCAAAGGGCGGACCTTCTCATCGGCGGAGAGCGCCGGGGCGATCATCTCGCCGCTGATCTTGACGGTGTTGCCTTCAGCTTCGATGGTCAGCTCCTCGGACTTGACGCCGGGAACCAGCGCCACAAACGTGTACGCATCGCCGTCGGCATAGATGTTCAGCGGCAGGCGCGAACCCACACCCCACACGGTCGACCAGTCGGCCGAAGTCGGGTTGACGAACGAGTCGTTGAACAGCGCGTCCATTGCATTGCGCAGCGGCATAAACGACGGGTTGGTGCGAACGATCAAATTGCGAGCCATGGTAAAACCCTCCCAGTATTGAAGTTTGATTTTGA
>JAUQXD010000846.1 GCA_030834835.1 Thermoflexales bacterium
TGCCCACTTGCCAGCCAAAGAATCCATTCTCACTATCGACCATGTCCGCTGGCTTGCCAAGGACCTTCTCATAGAAGGCCGCTACCACCTTTGACTGCTTCGTGCCGATCATCACCGAATTTAGATTCAACATGCTGAACGCCTCCTCCTGTAAGATAGGTGAAACCGGTGAGATGGTCTGCGCCTGATTTCATTCCACCCCGCCAGGTATCGCAGACTCCGATTAAATTCTATCCTATTTTGCGGGTGCCTGCCCCTCATTCGTCCGGCTCTGCCAGGCGATGTCGAAGTTGCCAGGCTGGGCAAACGTTACAATCTTAGCTATCCGGCAAATGGAGTTGAAACCACTGCTCGGCGGAATCGGCCGTCATGGGATTGGTCACCCGCCGTGCGATCTTCTCCTGCGCCCGCCGGATGGACTTGTCGACGAGGGCGCTGGAGACACTTTCGTCGTCGGGCATTTTCAGGGTCGCCATGAACTGCACGATCTGATCGCCGCCATAATGATGCAGCAACGCGCCATCGAGCGCATCGTGGAAGCAGACCCGGCTGGGACACGGCAGACTGGCGGCAAACTCCAGAATGCGGTCGTCGAAAGCGGGCAGGGGATGATGCTCGGCGACGAGTAAGTGGATCTCGAAGTCACCGATATGGGTTTGAGGTTGAGGCGCGAAAAGATTTTCTGGCAAGGCTTGCGCCGGAGCCAGCAGGATGCACCCTTCCGAATGATACTCGGACAGGTCGCGCAGTCGATCGCCTTCGAAGGCGGTGGGGTAAGTCCTGAAGGTCGCGCCTCTGGACAGGAACAGATCGTTGAGCGCTCGAAAGGTGTCCGCGAAATGCGTGACGATCAACACGCGAGTGGTCACCAGGTCCAGCGACTCGATGCCCGCGAGCAGGCCCTCAAATTCTAGCTGGCGAGTCTTCCAGATTTTGGCTGGCTCGTGTTTGACGGTCTTGCGCTTGCCGAATAAGTTAGCCAACATGGTGCCTCGCTCCTGTTCTGGATGATGTTGCCAGTATAGGCGCATCTGCGGAGACGGTCAATTTTTGCACGAGCGTTTGAACCATTGACCGGCCGTGCTTGCCGCCAGCGCATACAACCCGTCCGTGACGATCGCCATGAGCACGAACAGACAACCCAGGGTCAGCAGCTGCAGGGTGACCGCGCCCTGTGACGTATCGACAAATTGCGGCAAATGGGGTAAGTTAAACACTGTGCTCCTCCCGATTAACCTTTCAGTCTAAAGCGAATTCTTGAATGGTTTACGCTCAAGGCGGACGACAGTCCGCCGTTTCCAGCCGCTGGACTGTCGTCCAGCGGGAGCGCTGGCGTAAATCAAAACGGACGTCGCGCTACGGCGCTTGAACGGACAACTGGACCCACATGGGGCGGTGATCGGACAGGTAGTAACGGAGATAGGTTCGGAAGTTCTTCTGATTGGTTCCGTTCTGCCACAGGTCGGGAAAGATCACCGTGTCGTAATCAAACACACCCTTCAACCCGGTAAAGCGCTGTTGTGTCGTTTGAGGCAAGAACGCGATTTGATCATAATTGGCATCCGAACTGATGCTTGAAGCGATCTGAGTCGAATGCTCTGGCAGTTCGAGGCCGAGTCTGGTCAGCGCCTTAAAGATCGGATCGCCCGGCTCGCACTTCGGCATGTTGAAATCGCCCAGCGCCACCAGATCACGGGTAAATGCTGACGAGCTCTTCTGGCGCAGGTCGGCCCACTTCGCCACCGCAAATGTCTCCAATGACCGGCGGGCGATCGACGGGGATTTGTTATTGCCGTAGAACAGGTGGACGTTGACAAACATCAGTGAGACATTGCGGGCGGCAAAGGCGGCCAGATACGGGCTGCGGTCAAAGCCATCAAATGACAGATTAATTCCCGGAAGTTTGATCGTTTTGAAACGTGACGGCGGAAAAGCAATCTCGCCGATCTCTTCCAGGAGCGTCAACTTCTTGCTGTCATAGATAAAGGCCATGCGCTCATCATTGCCCGCGACATCCGACATGATGACCCGGTAGGATTTGGGCAGTTTGTGGTGCACGTCGAACAGGTCGCCGAAGTTCCCGCGGCATTCCTGGATCGCGACGATGTCGAACCACCCGATGATCTCGGCCATGATCGATCGGTCCTGGTCGCGTCGGTGTTGAGCGCCGAAGTTGGCGATATTCCAGGTGGCGGCCAGCACCTTGCCCGGTTCACGTTTGGGTATCGCGCGTTTCTGCTTGTGCTGACGCAGACGGGCGATCTCGGCGGGGACATCGTACTCAAAAGCAAACCCGGGCTTTGGAAAAACAGGCATGTTTTACCTCCATCGGATCAACCTGCTCAGG
>JAUQXD010000847.1 GCA_030834835.1 Thermoflexales bacterium
AGGCGCACCGACGTGCCACGCCTGATCGTCTCACAAAATCTCCGAGATCTCGTCAGTCAATGCGTAACGGGCCGCGCGTGATGCACGCGCGCATCTCAGCCAGCCCGCCGATTTGCGGCGGCACGTATTCCACCCACCACGTCAGGCCGGCCTCGGCCAGGGCTTCGATCGACGCGCGATCCTTCCCCCAGTCTTCATCACGTGCTCGTCCGCCCGATATGACATCGTAAGGGGCAGCTGACACTCGCCGGCCGTCGATGAACTCTTTCATGGCGCGCATCTCAGCGGGTGTGAAATCATCGCCCGAAGCCTTGTACAGACATGCGCCATCAAATCGTGCGGCGCGTTTCATCGGGCCTGTGTTGGGGTATGCGCCGCCGACCCAGATCGGGATGCGCGGCGATTGAACCGGCCTGGGTAGGAACGCCACTTCGTCGATGTGATAATGCTCGCCGTGAAAGGTGAACGGTTCGCCGCTCCACAGGCCGATCAAGATGTCGAGCGATTCGTCGAGCATCTTCGCGCGCTGCCCGGGATCGCTCACTTCGCCGAAGCGAGTAAAGCTGATATCGATCGATGTGTCGCCCAGGCCAACGCCTAGAATCAGCCGGCCGCCTGACAAGTGATCGAGCGTGACCGTTTCTCGCGCGACTTTCCACGGGCGGCGGCGCGACAGCGGGGTGACTTCCGTGCCAAGCCGGATCGTTTTCGTACGCATTGCCATCGCCGCCAGCGCGATCCATGGATCATACGTCGGCACGTCCTGATGGCCCTGCCACATGATGTAGTCTTCGAGGAAGATACCGTCCCAGCCGGATTCTTCAGCCAGGGCGGCAAACTCAGCCAACACCTGCGGATCGCACAAGCCGCCGTTCGGAAACTCGAGGCCAAAGCGCATCGGTACCTCCGATTGATCAAGATGTACGCGAATAAGCAGGGATGGCTCTCACACAATCCCTGCTCGATCTTAGCACAGCTTGATTTTAGCATTGCGAACGCAGGCTGGGCTGGACCGACCTGCCTGGCCTCCCGAAAATGATAGTGAGTCTGTCGATTAGGTCGCGTGGTTTAACTGGCTGCCAACTTGACGAACTCACGGCGCTTGTCCTTAACGCGCTCGATCACGTGCCGCGCTTCTAAATCCAGTTTGACGGTAGTGACATACCAGCGAATCGAACCGTCGAACTTGCCGGACAACTTCTGCTCGACGGAACGGGTCAGGTCTTCAAACGTCAGTTTTTCGTGGCGGCGCAGCGCGTCCAGAATTGCGGCCTGGACGATGTCGCGCTTAGCTTGATTGATATTGACTCCTTGCTTGTTGGCGTCCGGGTGCTGTGTGTAAACTTTGGTGTTCATGTTTGATCTCTCCTGAATTAGCTTAGTTGCGGCGGCCCCTGCCGGATGCGGCGCAGAATCCCGTCGGGATCAGTGGGTTGATCGGGGGCGGGCCACAACGCTTCGATCCACCATGTCGCGCCCGCCTCAATCCACGGTTGCACAATCGAACTGGCCGCGGCTCGATCGTCCCCCGGTGTGCGCCCCTCGACTACGATGTCGTAAGGTGTAGCGGCCGAGCGGTTGGTGGCCACGTAGTCACGCATGGCACGCACATCGGCCGGCGTCACCTCGCGGATTTTGCCATCGTCGTCGAGGACGTTGGGCAGCAAGCCATCGTATCGCAAAGCCCGCGCCATCGATTGGTCGCGCCGCCATGCGCCGACCACCCAGATGGGAATGCGCGGCTGTTGCACGGGCGGCGGTGGCGGGAAGAAGTTGCATTCTTTGATGTGATAGTGTTTGCCCTCGTAACTGAAAGGTTGTCCGCGCCACAACCCCGTCAGGATGTCCAGACCTTCATCAAGTAGTTCCGCGCGCGTCTTGCGATCAGTCACTTCGCCGAATTCGCCGAAGCCCGTATCAACTGCACCCAGTCCAACTGACAGGATCACGCGGCCGTTCGAGAGTTGATCGAGCGTGGCCGTCTCACTGGCGAGTTTCCACGGTCGCATCCGTGAGAGCGGCGTGAGCATCGTGCCTAATCGAATGCGCTGCGTTCGCATCGCGGCGGCGGTCAGCGACACCCACGCATCGATGCCCCACACGGGTTCCCAGACGAAGAAACCATCCCAGCCCGCTTGCTCGGCTTCAAACGCAAAATCGGCGGCGGTGCGGGCATCGCCGTAAGGCAGAACAAAACCGTATCGCATACGCCCTCACTCAAAGGTGTAACAAAATTTCATCGGGTAACTTTCAGCGTGACCGGACAAAGCGACCTCGCCGTCGCCGCGCAGCGTGGCTAATTCGCCTGTGCCCGAGTTGGGCACGACAAAGAATGTGCTGGCTACCTCGGTCTTGTTGAAGGTGCCTGTGTGCTGGATCACAAAACTGCCCTTGCGGCCCACCACGCGCCCGATGATGCGTTCCAACCCGACGAAACTGCCGGATTCATCGGGCCGATAGACCATCAGGTAGTCGAGTGTGCTTTCACCTTCGATGTCACCCTGATAGGTGTACGCCACACTCGAGCGAGTCATTTTCAGTTCGCCGGGCACTTCGTTGTATGGTTTCTCATCCCACGCTTTAAGGGCGAATGAGACATTCGGTTGTGAAGTCACGCTGTTGCTCCTGTTGAAGTTTAGGCGGTGAGAGTAGTCTACTCTTTCGCCGGTGGAATGTTCTGATTGAGCCGGAACAGATTAGTCGGATCGTAGCGGCGCTTGATCGCGGCCAGTCGCTCCCATGTTGCTGTTGGATATGCCTCGCGGATGCGCGCCTCGCCTTCATCGCCAAGAAAATTAACGTAGGCCGCGGCTTCACCCTGACGCAGTGCCGCCGCGAAACCGGTGACCCAGGCTTCGTGCATGACCTTCTCATCCGGCTGTTGGTAAAGACCCGCGAGATTCACCATGATCCGCCGCGTGCGATGCGCGAACGCGGTGGCGTCAGCGGGGATGCGGGCCATCGCCCCGCCGAGTACGCGGAGTTGCGCCACGGCCATCGAGGCAGTGGAGGCGCGCAGATGATCGAGGATCGTCGCGGCCACAGATCGATCGATGTGGTCGATGAACAGCGTGCGCGACGCCGCCGTCGGATGATAGTTTTCATCATCGGGCGGGTAGACCTCTGCATAGCGCATCGGTTTGACCATATCCGCGATCGGTGTGGCGATTGCCCTGAATGGTGCGATTACGCGTTGACCGGCCTCGGCCTCACCGGCATAAGCCAGGATAGCAAGGATGACGAGTTGACCGTGGAACTCAGCAGGCACGAACGGCATCGGCGGCGCGGGCATGACATTGGCAATGGTCGAGAGTTCTTCGGGCGCGGCCTCCGCCGCAGCGATGAATGCCGCAATGCTGTCGGGCGTTGCCGGCAGTAACAGCATGCCGCCCACAGCTTTGTCAACTTCATGCAACCGGAACTGGAACCGTGTCGCAACGCCGAAATTGCCGCCTCCGCCACGGATCGCCCAGAAGAGATCGGGATGCGTCCTGGCATCGACACGGAGCAATTGCCCGTCGGCGGTGACGACCTCCGCGGCCAGCAACGAATCGATCGTGAGACCGTACTTGCGGACGAGATAGCCGATACCGCCACCCAACGTGATGCCGCCGACCCCGACCGAGCCGGTGTCGCCGAACCCGATCGCGAGGCCGTGCGCCCCCAGTGCCGTCGTGACCGCGCCCGCCGTCAAACCCGTCTCAACCCACGCCGTGCGTTGGCCCGGATCGATCTGCATCGCCCGCATATCCGATAGATCGAGCACGATGCCGCCATCCGAAACGCTGTGGCCGGCGCCGCTGTGACCACCGCTGCGCACGGCCAGTTCCAGCCCGGTCTCACGAGCCAGCGAGACGACACGCGCCACATCGGCTGCGTCTGCGACACGAATGATGACTGCCGGTCGACGATCGATTCCCCCGGCGAAGACGGTGCGTGCCCTGTCATACTCGGCATCGCCCGGCGCGATTACCCGACCCTTGAAGGCCGGGCGAATCTGCGAGATCGAGAGTGTTTCACGCTTGTTTTCAAGTAACATATTCATGCCCCTTTCTATCTTTGTCCAACTTCGTCCAAATAACCGATGTTACGCATTAACCTGACCAACGCCCCGGGCACGCTCAAGCAGCAGTTTTCGCTCGCGCACATTGCGCGCAAGCGAAGCCGCGCGCTTGAACTCCGCGCGAGCCTCATCGAAGCGGCCCAGTTTAGCGAGCAGATCGCCGCGCACGCCTGGCAGGAAGTGATAGCTCTTCAACGACGGCTCGTCGATCAACGCATCCACAATCTCAAGCCCCGCAGCCGGACCATACGCCATTGCGACCGCGACTGCGCGATTCAACTCCACGATGGGTGAGGGCGCGACCTGAGCGAGTGCATCGTACAACGCTGCAATGCGCACCCAGTCCGTTTCTTTCGGGGTGCGCGCTCGCGCATGGCAGGCGGCGATGGCGGCTTGCACCCCGTAAGGGCCAAGCGCTTCGCCGAGTTTCTCGGCGCGATCGAGCGCCGCCAGACCGCGATGGATAAGGAGGTGATCCCAGCGCGCGCGGTTCTGATCAAGCAGCAAAATCGGCTCGCCCGATGGGCCAACTCGTGCCCGCAGGCGTGACGCCTGAATTTCCATCAGTGCGACGAGGCCGTGAACTTCCGATTCGTTCGGAATCAGCCCGGCCAGAATACGGCCCAGTCGCAGCGCATCCTCACACAACTCCGGTCTCACCCAATCGTCGCCGGCTGTCGCGGCGTAACCTTCGTTGAAGATGAGATAGATCACTTCTAGCACCGACGACAGACGAGCGGCGCGTTCAGCCCCACGCGGGACCTCGAAGGGCACATGCGCCTCGGCAAGCGTTCGTTTGGCTCGGACGATGCGCTGCGCGACAGTCGCCTCTGAGACCAGGAAGGCGCGCGCGATCTCATCGGTAGTCAGACCGCCGAGCAGGCGCAACGTGAGCGCCACGCGCGCCTCGGTCGAGATCACCGGATGGCAGGCGGTGAAGATCAGGCGCAGTAGATCGTCGCCGATGTCATCGTCCAGCGCCGCCTCGAAATCAGCCTCGGCCAGTTCTTGCTGGATTTCGAGATCACGTCCAATTTCTTCGTGCTTCCGCTCCAGCACGATGTTGCGCCGTATTCGATCGATCGCGCGATGCTTCGCGGTGGCCATGAGCCAGGCCCCCGGTTTGTCCGGGATGCCCGACTCCGGCCACTGCCCCAACGCGATCACGAGCGCGTCCTGTGCCAGGTCTTCGGCCAGACCCACGTCGCGCACGATTCGCGCGAGACTGGCGATGAGTTTCGCCGACTCGATCCGCCAGACGGCGTCAATCGTGCGGTGAATGTCGGAAGTCGTCATATCCAAAAGGTCCCCGTCGGGTGTCGCAGACGTTTACCCGGCCCGCTTCATACTCAAATAGCGAGACCGCTGTTTTTGATCAAGGTGTTCAATCGCGTAGCGCAGAGCCGTGCGCGGCATGGCGGCGGCATGTTTATCTAAAAAGTCCAGTAGTTGTTGGCGATCGACTCCCCCGGCGGCCCGCAGCATCCAGCCGGTGGCCTTATGGATCAAGTCCTGGTCGTCGTCGATCAGAATCTCTGCGAGCTTGAATGTGTCGGCTATCTCGCCTTTTTTGATGAAGTAGCCGGTGCTCACGATAGCGGTGCGGCGTTCCCAGATATTTCTAGAGCGCGCCAGTTTGTACAAGACCGCGCGCGATTTATCGAATAAGTAGCCGCCCACGACCCACGGAGCACTGCGATCGACCAGGTCCCAGTTGTTGATTCGATCGTGGCGTCCCAGATAAAGATCGAATAGATCTGTTCGGCGCGTCTCGGATGTCTGCTTGTTGCGCGCCTGCCAATCCATGATACTCACCGCGCCGACCCTGACCTCGTGGACGGGACTTTCGAGCAGTTTTTCGATTTCGACGAGCGGCATCTCGATAAACTCTTTAGCCAGTGCGAAGACTTGCCCCATCCGCACGCCCATAAACTGATCGCCGTCGCCGGGCCGGTCCTCGTCGAATTTGAAATAGCGATGGTATTTCTTGAGTTCGACTGGCGAACGATGGGCCGTCAACCTGTCGATAAATCGCTGTGCGCTTACATCGGCTGACATGGGATGACTCTTCGTAATCGATTGACGACATGCTTAGACCTGTCAGGTTTGCCAAACCTGACAGGTCTTGATGGGTTATTCTTGCTCGTAGGCCCGCTTCAAAGCGGCGATGTCGATCTTGCTCATTTGCAGCATGGCCTGCATGACGCTCTGCGATTTGCGAGGATCGGGGTCGCCCAGCAGCTGCCCCAGCGCCGTGGGGATGATCTGCCACGACAAACCGAACTTGTCTTTGAGCCAGCCGCACTGACCCGGTTCGCCGCCGTCTGCCGTGAGCTTCGCCCACAGGTCATCGACTTCGGCCTGTGTTTCACAGTTGGCGAGGAGCGAGAAGCCGTCGGTGAAGGTGAAGTGCGGCCCGCCGTTCAGTGCGATCAGTTCCTGCCCGTCCAGCACGAAGTTGATGGACATGGCTTTGCCACCCAGGTCGGGCACTTCGTCGGGATAGCGGTTCAGGCTGATGACGCGCGAGTTCTTGAGAATGGACACGTACAGATTCACGGCTTCTTCGGCCTGATCGTTGTATGTCAGGAATGGTGCGATTTTGGGCATGGCATCTCCTTTGGGATTGAGTTTGATAGTGGCCGGTTGTTTCAGGCTTGCGACCAGCTGGTCAAATCCATTAGTGTTCGTCAGCTAGAAAGAGCCAAGTTTGACCTCACCGTCTCTTTTGTAGGAAGCGATAATCACACCGCTCGGGGCCATCTTTGACTCCGATAGATTGAAAGCTGCGGGTATCGTTCCCTCGCCAAACAACCGTTTGCCCTTACCGAGCGTCACCGGGAATATCTTCAACCACAACTCATCAACTAAATCGTTCGCCAGTAAAGTCTGAATCAGGTTACTGCTGCCATGCACCTGGAGATCGGAACCAGTTTGCTGCTTCAACCTCCGGATTTCTTCCACGACGTTATTATTGATGAACACCGTGTTGTCCCAGAGCGAATCTGTACGAGTATCCGAAACAACATACTTCGTCACAGAATTGACACCCGGCCAGTCGCTGTCATGTGCCGGCCAATATGAGGCGAATATCTCATACGTCTTTCCACCCAGCAGCAGATCGGACGGCGGGGTCATTTGTTTTACCATGGCCGTGCCCACTGCTTCATCGAAGTAGGGCAC